>DAOTWO010000001.1:0-10966 GCA_034435855.1 Thermomicrobium sp.
ATACGCCCGATCGTGGAGCGCATGCGTCTACCGAAACGATGAAGAGCCGACAAGACAGCGGGCGGCACAGCTCGGCCTCTCTGCATCCCCCGCCGCGAGGTGCATCTTGCCGGGGCGTGTCTCATGTCGCCGTTCGTGCGTGTGAGTGCAGCGTGAACGAGCGGGAATCGGCCCGGCCGGCCGCGCAGCACGTTCCTCCACGTGAGAGGCGCCGACCGTCGAGGTCCGCGCCCCTGTCCGATTGTCAGCCTCTGCCCCACCTCGGAGCCGTCCCTTGCGCTGGAGCTGCAGTTGCGTCACAATCGCCACGGGAGGAATGGCGGTGCCCGAATTAGCCTCGGTCGTCATCGTCGGCGGTGGGATTATCGGCTGTGCTCTGGCCGCGGAACTGGTGCGGCGGGGCTGGCGCGATGTCCGCGTCCTCGAACGCGTCACGATCGGTGGCCAAGCCAGCATTGCCTATGCCGGTCTCCTTAGTATTCCCGGCAGTGGCGCAACCAGTGATCCGCTGAGCGAGTTGGGGGCAGCAAGTCTTGCCCGCTTCCCGGCCGTCGTCGCTGACCTGCGTGAGCGTACCGGGATCGACGTGGAATTCCGTCATACTGGTGCCTTGCTGCTTGCGCTCACGCTTGACGAAGAGGAGGCACTCCGCGCCGCACTTCCCGTCTTACGTACCCGCGATGCTGCCTGCTGTTGGCTCGATCACCACGAGCTTCGCCAGCTCGAGCCAGCAGTCTCCCCCCTGTTTCGTGGTGCGCTCCTTCTCCCCTTCGAACACCAGGTGCTCAGTCCGCGTCTCGTGGAAGCGTTCGCACGGGCCGCTGCACTGGGAGGTGCTCGCATCGATGAAGGAGTCGAAGTCGTCGGCTTTGAGCGTTCTGGGGAGCGCCTCACCGCCGTGCAGACCCGTACCGGCTATCTCACTGCCGACCAGGTGGTCATCACCGCTGGCGCTTGGAGCGGCCAACTCACGGCGCAGCTCGGCGTGCCGCTCCCTGTTGGGCCACTCCGTGGGCAACTGGTTCGTCTGCATGCCTGGGATGCCCGTGTGCGCCACACCCTCTACCGCGGCGATCTCTATCTGGCTGTGAAGGCCGACGGTACTGTTGCCGTCGGCTCGACCGAGGAACTTGCGGTCTACGACCGGCGCCCGACGCTCGCAGGTGTGCAGCAACTCACCACATTCGCGCAGGAGACGGTGCCGGCGCTCAACCGCGCTGTCTTCTTGGAGGCGCTCGCTGGGCTCCGCCCGTGGTCGGCCGATGGATTACCGATCCTGGGTCGGCTGCCCCACTACCAAAACGTCTGGATCGCAACAGGTCATGCGCGCAACGGCGTCCTCCTCAGTGTGGTCACTGCCGAGCTCATGGCTGACCTCTTGGAAGGGAAAGCGTCCGCGCTGCCGCTTGAGCCCTTCGATCCGTCTCGCTTTCTATCCTGATCTCGCCCGGCAAGCGACTGAATTTTGGGGATCTCTGCGGATGCGTCTGATCAACGGTGAGGCTCTGCCGTGTTTGACGGGGGCCCACGATACACGGTTGGCCCCATTGGAGACAGGAGATGCCACGGTGGGGTGGCTGTCGATATCGAATGGCCTCCGAGCTCCCGGTGTGGGCGTGTCAGTCCTGCCCCGTCTCGGCGGGGAGACGCCGCTCGCGCATGGCTGTCGTGCCGTCTGGCAGTGCTCGCCAGACCCAGGCTACTGTTAGTCCGAGTGCCAGTCCAATCACGAGGAACGGTGCGTGAAGACCCAGTGCTGCCGCCAACATCGTCCCGGCGAGCGGACCGATGAATGCTCCCAGTGACGAGGCGGTCGTGGTGAACCCGTAGACGGTACCCCGACGTTCCTCCGGTGTCAGGCGGGCAACCAGCGCATTGGCTGTTGGGAGCATTCCGCCGGAAGCAATCCCGAACAACGCTTGCAGGAGGACGACCTGCCACACAGCATTCGTCAGTGCGAGAGGGAGGAAGCTTGCGGCAGCGAGTGCACCGCTTACCAGGAGTAACGGCCGTTGTCCTACTCGGTCGCTTGCCCGGCCAAGCACGACCGAAGCCACAGCGCTTGTAAGGCCGCTGACTCCCATCGCAAGCCCTGCCAGCGAGTTGATGGCTTGTGTGTCTTGAGCCAATTGCTCGATCAAGAGCGGTATGATCGGCTGCAACGCCATACTCGCGGCTCGCAGCGCAAACAAACTGATGACAATCCCGAGCAATGCTGGTGCCAGAAGCAACCGCCAGGCGTCACCCGACGCCTCTTGGCGACTTGCCCGGACCGTCGAGGGCTCAAATCGCTCCTCGACCAAGAAGAAGACAAGAATTGCTGCAATGAAGAGCAGGCTCCCTGCAAGGAGGAACGTTGCTCGGTAGCCGATCTGATCAGCCAGCACCCCACCCAGCAACGGGCCGACCGCCGATCCAGAAAAGACTGCCATCTGCATCAGTCCGAGCCCGAAGCCCAGTCGCTCGCGTGGCACCGTGGCGGCAGCCAGTGTCGTGGATGCGGTGACTGTCCCAGTGAAGCCACCCTCGATCAAGCGGAGCGCGAAGAGGTGCCAGGGGCTCGTTGCTGCCGCCATGAGGCCGATCGTTAGCGAGCCGGCCAGCATCGCTCGGAGCACCATCAATTTCCGTCCGTAGCGATCAGCCAGCGCACCCCAGAGGGGCGCGGTGATGGCCATGACAGCCGCGCCCCCCGCGTTGATCGCTCCAGCCCAGAGGGCCTGCGCCTCAAGACTCTGTGCGCCGAGTTCGGCGACGAAGAACGGTAAGAACGGGGTTCGTAGAGTGAACCCGACAATCGTGAGTGTCTGCGCAAGCCAGAGTGCGGCGAGGGTCCGCTGCCAGCTCCAGGTGCGTCGGCTGGCTGCGACAGCCGACGGTGCGGCCTTGCGTCTCGGCACTGTGCCCCGTGCTCCTCCGACACCAGTGTTCGTTCACCAGTGTCGTCCTCGGGTCCAGTCTACGCTGCCTCAGCCGCGCCCGCTACCATCCACTGGAGCCATCATCGTCGGGTCATTCGGGACCGGTCCACTTGGGAGCGCTCCGTACCGCCAGCGGTAGTAGTGCTGTCCGACGTTACCAAGTTCCACCTGCCACCCCGGCGGATTGTCCGGTGTATAGGTCAGACAGCGCCGTTCGAAGCACTGCACCAGCACGTCGCGCTCAATCCCCGCTACTTTGGCTCGTGTCCAATACGCCTCGGTGATCGGAAAGCCGGTCACCGCAAACGGTGGCCAGAACAGTGAGTCTGTCCGAAACAGACCGCCCGCATAGACCACCCCGCGCTGCTGGAGAAAGTTCCAGAAGACTGAGGCCACCCGATGTCCCGTCTCTGCCACCAGCGGCCCGGCCACCACACCATACTTCGCCAGCTGGCCTTGTCGCTCAATCCGCCCAGTGCGGTCAATTGTCCAAACGATCGATTCTCCCTCCGCCAGCGGGGCAGCGTCGAGGACACGGCCGAGCGTGGCGTAGGTCGGTGCCGTCTGGTCATCAGGATCACCAGCAACCGGTACCGCTGCCGGTTGCTGGCGAATGAACCTGGCATCGCCCACCTGTTGGAGACCAGTGATGAGCTCCTTGGCCAGGAGGCCCGAGGTCACAGCCCACGGATCGTCTGGTGGTCGGTCTGGATTGGTGAGCTCCAACCGCGCCTTGTCAAAGTAGGCCACAGCGCGCGTGCCAGCCCGTGTCTCCTGGTACGGCTCGCGGGTCACCGCGAAGGCGCTCGGCCCCCACAGCCAGGAGCGCGTCGCTGCCCCCGCTGCGACCGGAAGATCAGCGCGCTGCCAGGCCTGCGCAAACCGGCGCAGCACAGCACGCTCCACTGCCCTGTCCGCCGCCAGGACCCCGCTTCCGGCTCCCGGCTGGCCTGGCGGATCAAGCGGGCGGGCTGTCTCTCGGAGCGCTTGTCGCACCCATTCGACATTGCTGTCCGGTGCCACCGAGCGGATGAGTGCAGCGGCCGCACTCACCATGGGCGCAGCGAACGAGGTTCCCGTGCGCGGCTCCCATCCTGGCTCCCGTCCATCCCAACTTGTCGTCAGGACGTCCTCTGCTGGAGCGATCAGGTCGACCCGCGTCAGCCGTGAGCTGAAGCTGGACAACCGTTTCCCGTCTGCCGTCGCGCCACCAACCGCGATCACTTCTGGGTAGCTGGCGGGGAAGGTCACCGCGTCCGGCGTATTTCCTGCCGCAGCGACAACAATGATCCCCTGGTCGTAGGCCTGCTCGATCGCCCGCTCGAGTGTCGCGCTCGGTGTATCAGCACCCAAGCTTAAGTTAATCACCTGGACGCCACGCTCGATTGCTCCATAAATCGCTTCTGCGATCGCCAGTGAGCTTGCCCCGACCTGGTCACCCACCTTGAGTGGCAGGATCCGGACGCCCGGCGCTCCCCCGACGATCCCTGATCCGTTCACTGCCGCAGCGATGATCCCTGCAACGGCCGTTCCGTGTCCGACCTCGTCCTCCGGCTGCGTATCTCGGTGCACATAGTCGTAGCCGGGCAACAGCTGTGCCGCCAGGTCGGGGTGCTCGCTGGCCACCCCTGAGTCGATGACCGCCACCACCACGTCACTCCGCCCGATCGTCTCCTCCCAGGCAGTGAGGAATCCGGTTACCTGCAGCCAGTCTTGTTGCGGGATGAGCGGATCCCCTGGCATCCACTGGTAAGTCAGGTAGACGGCCGGCTCAAGATACACCACACCTGGACGCGCGAGGAGCTGGGTGATCCAGTCCGCTGCCTCTTGCCGGCTCGTGAAGGAGAGGCGCCACCATTCGCCGTTCGGATCGATCCGCTTGAGAGAGCCAGGCACCTGCCCCAGGCACGTTGGGATGGCGCTTCCGACCCGAACGCGGCAGCTGGTTGGGTCCACCGCAACCGACCACTCCAGCGCGCTCACCGCGTGAGCGGGCTGCGCGTGTGCGATCGGAGCTGATGGCTGCGGCCCACCGAAAGTGAGGGCGAGGGTCCAAAGGAGGAGGCAGAGGAGAGTCTGTGCCACTCGCTGTCGAGAGGTACGTTGAGCGTTCCGCAATCGTCTCACCGGCCTGGAACTCCATCCGGTTTCGGCGTGACCTGCCTTCTCCGGGGTGATCAGCATCGCCTGGTCGCGTTATTGCTCAATGCGTGCCGAACAGCCGGTCACCCGCATCGCCGAGCCCAGGGACGATGAAGCCGCGGTCATCCAACCTGTCATCGAGCGCGGCCAGGTAGATCCGTACATCCGGATCAGCATCGAGCAGGTGTTGGACGCCGTACGGTGCCCCGATGATCCCGAGGAATGAGATCGGCCCGCTGAACGTCTGGCGCAGTAGCTCAACCGTCGCTACTGCTGAGCCACCGGTCGCTAGCATCGGATCGACAATGACAACGTGACGCAGCACATCAAATCGTCCGGGAAGTTTTTTGTAGTAAATCGTCGAGCGGAGCGTCGCCTCGTCACGCCGGGCGCCCACGAGGTAGATCGGTGCGGCGGGAATCAGCTGGCGAAGCGGGGCCAGCATACCGAGCCCAGCGCGCAGGATCGCGAGTACCGCGAGTCCAGCGCGGATCGCGCCCCCATCCGCTTCCTCGCCTGTCGGTGACGGAACACGGAATGTTTCCAGCGGTTCCTCGCGCAGCGCCTCATAGAGCAGGAAACGTGTCAGCTCGTGCAGCACACGCTCGAACTCGGCTGGTGGAGTGTGTTCGTCGCGTGCGATCGTCAGGAGCGCGGTCACTAATGGGTGCTCGAGGACAGACAGGCGTGGATGCCCGACGACGTCCTCACGCCTTGGTTGTGGTACGCCGCGCATCGGCGTGGGATGAACGAGCTGTTCTGCCATGCGATACCCCCTCATGCCCGCGACACGGGCGTCTCCCGTGCCCGTCACTCCCCATCCATCGCCAGCCGCCACCGGGCGGCTGCACCGCCTGACCCTGCTCACCTCGGCAGCAGCCTCTTGGGGCTCGAGTATACCGCTCCTGAGGCGGTCGCTGTATGACCGCAGCGGAAGTCGAACTCATTGACCTGCGGGACAAACAAGAATTCGGCGCACATCGATGCACTGTATCGGAGCGCGCTTCATGTGGTACCGAGCGTCTTGTGCTGGGAGCGTGGAGTGGCTTTGGTCTCCAACGTCATGGCTGACGCGGGGCCATGCGTTGTGTGCTCGTGTTCCATGCAGATCTCATGGATAGTGAAACCTGTGGGCAGTGATTGATGGCCCCGAGCGGTCATCCAAGCGGGCACCGCTCACTCTCCCTCGTGACCCTCTGGACACCACCCTGCGCTCTCGGCTACGATCCCTTACCGGGGTTCGGATACACTGCCAGTGAAGGATGTGCCGCATGGCTGTTCGGCCGGTTCCGGAGGAGCCGCCAGCGATCCACTTGGAACGTGTCCTCGACCCCACGGCGACGTGGAAGTTCCTGGAACGTGTCATGAGGCTGGTTCAGGAACTGCAGCAACGTCGTTTTGGTGGCGAGGATCCGGTTGTTGAGATTCCCAGCGCGACGAAACGCCGTGTCTCGCGCGCTACCGTGATCGAGGAAGCGATTGTTGCGGCACTCGCCGCAGAGCGTCTCGGAGCGCTTCTCGACTTGAACGGCACGCTCGTCTCCGTAGCCGAAGACATCGCTGCCGAGGAACTGGCCACTGCTTACCGTGCGCTTGCCACCTGGGATCTCCGCGGTGCTGAGTCCGCGTTGGCTCGTGCCCTCCGTGTGACACGATTACCGGAGCACCAGCAGCGCATTGCGCTCGGCTGGGCGTTGCACCGTCTGGTCAGTGACCTCCTCCGGCTCGTCCCCGGCGAGGCAAAGGAGAAGTCGCTGCCGGCTGAACATCTGGTCACGGAGCTGCTCCCAACACTCGATCAGCTTCCGCACGACGAGCGGACCTTCTACCACAGCGAGGTGCGCCGTCTTGCGGCTGCCTGGCGTGAGGCCGCGGCGGACGACCGGTGTTGGTGCGTCTGGGCACTCTTCCGAGCGCGTGTTGCGCTGCTCCGTGGTGAGGGGCATGAGACCACGTTGGCCTGGTTGCTGCGGCTTGCGCGCCGGGCGGGCCTTAGCACGAGCAGTGACGACCCGAATGGGCTCGCCACTCTGCTCCGGCGGGCAGAAGCGGTCTTCCAGCTCCTTGCTGCGCCGCCAGCTGATGAGTCTGCACAGCGCGAGCTCCTCGAGCGCGCAGCTGAGGCATCGCCGCGTGACCTTTTCCGGGCTCTCGTTGCCGTCCTCACCGCACAGTGGGGCGAAGATGCGCTCGCGGCGACCCAACGCTTCGCGCTCGCGCTCTGGGTCCCTGAAGCGTCGTCAACCGGTGGAGGAGACATCTGATGGTCGAGACGACGACTTCCACCGTCTCCGTTCGAGCGTCCCGCGTCTGGCAGCAGCTCCGCACGTCCCTCGGCCAGCCGCAATGGCTCGATGTCCCGATTCTCGTCGAGCCGATCGGTGAGCCTCAGCCTCGCAAGATCGTCCTGCGGGCGAAGACCGAAGACGGCAAAGACCTCGGTCCCTGTGCCGTCTATGCCGACGAATGGTACCCAGGCTGCACGACTCCCAATCCCTTCTCGCACTATTTCCCGGTGCTTCGCTCCGTGCTCGATGCCCGTTTGCGCCGGAAAGAGCACGAGCCGCTCCGCCTCCAGGTCCTGAAGGCTGTCTGTGCCCGAACCTCCAGCGGGCGTGAGCAGGTGGTCCTGCTCAAGTTCATCGTCGCCCCTGAGTACACCGTGACGGGACGCTTCGTGGAAGATCTCTACAACTGCCCGTTGAAAGTCCTCTTCGAGCGCTTCTTGGGACTGGCACGTGACTCGCGTGAGCAGCCGCCACGCCTCGGCGAGGTGCGTGGGCGCGCTGTGCACACTGGGTACCGCCGCGCACTGGTGGAATTTGCAACAACGCAAGATCTCGACCGGGCTGCTCAAGCCTACCGTGCTGGTGTGTGGAGCGAGTGGACACGAACCCTTCAAGCCCTCCTCGCGACCAACGTGAGCCGCGAGGGTGGTGCACCAAAGGACCTTCTCGGGTCATTCACCGCTGCTGACTCCATTCTCACACAGATTGCTCACGGAGGTGTTGGGAGCGGAACGGTCGAACTGTATCTGGAACGCCTCTTCTACTCCGCGACCCGTGGTCTCTCTGGGCGGGCCGACCGGGTTGAAGTGCCGCGTGATGCCAGTGCTGGTCCGCTCTGTATCGCCGAAGTCAAAACACAGTCGGCCATCAGGGAGCAGGATCCGGTCACCGGCGAGAGCTTCCCTGGTGGCCTCCAGGCGCTTGCCTACCGCGAACTTCTCCAAAGCCTCGGTTTTCCCGATGTTGATGCCGTCGTGGAATTGGTGGACGGGCAGCGTATTGTGACCAAGCCGCTCCGCGAGCACCCGATCGTCCGTCGGCTCCGCCTCGACCTCTCCAAGCCGGACGAACGCGTCATTGACCTCGTCGTCCAGGCGCGCAACGTCTACTATTGCGTGACCAGCGGGCTCTTCACGGGGTACGACCGCTACCGCCTTGACAATGCGACGCGCAACTGGCGTCTCCCAGATGTCTCCGGGCAGTTTGATCTGCTCAACGACCGTCCACCATGCCGCTCGTGTGTGGCCCGGCAGCGCCAGGTCTGCCCAAGCAGCCGGGACCGCGAGGGGCGCACGCTTGAGGGGCTCTTCCGCTACGCTCCGCCTCCCCTCTTCTCCTACTGGGTCTGGTTCCACCGTCAGCTCAAGGCAGAAGAGCGTGCCGAGCGGGAGCTCCTCTTCCACCTCGTCCACACGCCACCCGCCGTCCTGGAACGGGAAGGTGTGACGCTGGCTGACCTTCGTCTCCAACGCCAGGATGGGCGCTTTGCCACCTTTGTCCGCCCCGAGCGCCGACTCGACACGCGCATCCGCGAGGATGACCTTGTCCTCGTGACTCCACAGTGGTCGGATAGTCTCCTGGGGCGTGTCCCACGTCCCGGTGAGCTTTTCTCCGTTCAGGGCCGCGTGGTCGATCTCCAGGAGTATGACCTGGTCGTCGAATTGGACGACCGTGTACCGCTTGCTCCGCCCGGCCAGGAACCAACCTACCGCATCGATCAGCTCACCGGTTTCGATATGCGTGCCTGGCAGCTTGAAGGGCTGGCCGACTTCCTTGTTTCGGCGATGGCAGCCACCCCCGTGCGCGGGCGCATGTTGCGCTGGTCAGAGCTCCCCCCGCTGGCCCAGACGATCCTTGGCCTGCGCCAGCCAGCATCCATCCGGACTGACACACCACTCCCCGTGTGGGCGACCTCGGGGCTCAATGCGTCACAGCGTGATGCCCTGGCGGCGGTCGCAGGGCTCGCTCCCGGTGATCTGCTCCTCGTCCAAGGTCCTCCTGGCACTGGGAAGACGTCGCTGATCGCTGCGATGGTTCGTTTCCTCGTCGCACGGGCCCTCTTCGATCCGGCGCGGTCACCCGAACGTCGACCCGTGCTGGTGCTCACGAATACCCACCGCGCGGCCAATGAAGTGGTGCTCAAGATTGTCGAGAAGGCGCCAGAGGTTCTTCCCTTCCTTGTCCGTGTCGGCAACGAACGTGAGGACATGGAAGAAGCCGTCGCAGCGCAGACCCTCCCGAGGCGAGCCGGACTCCCGTTAGAGCGTCGTCATCAGCCGCCGGACTCAGACGACGAGGCTATCGCGGTGCTTTTGGCTATGAGTCAACGTGCCCAGATCATCCGCGAGCACGCGGCCGTCTTTGTCGCCACCCTTGGCTCAGCTGATGCCCCCGAACTCCGTGGCCTGACCTTTGAGACGGTCATCGTTGATGAGGCGGGACAGGCCACCGAACCTGCCTTCTTACAGGCGCTCCGGCGTCTACCCTTTGGGTACCGTGGCCGCCTCGTCCTCGTCGGCGATGAGAACCAGCTGCCGCCGGTCGTCACGGCGGTGACAGCGCCAGAGCCATGGTCAGATCTCGAGCGGCTTGGTATCCGGCCGGGAGACAGTCTGCGCACCTCGGCCTTCGAGCGCTTGCATCGGCGCTATCCGTCGGTCTGTGTTCGGCTCACCGAGCAGTACCGGATGAACGGGCCCATCTGTGCGCTGGTCAGCCACGTCTTCTATGAAGACGCCCTCCGCCCAGCTGACGAACGCGTCGCTGAGCATCGTCTCGCCCACTGGCTCGCTGAGCTCGGGGCTGCTCCTCCTGCTGGGCTCCTCGGCCAGAGCCCGCCAGTGCTCTACCTCGATACCAGTGACGATCCGCTCGCTCGCGACTCGGGTGCTCTCTTCCAGGCCGACGATGAGGGGCGCGCCAACGAGCGGGAAGCCGAGCTGGTTGCCCAGCTGCTCTCCGAGTTCCTGCGTGGCCTTCCCGAACACCTCCACCAGAAGGTGGTCGAGCAGATCGGCGTCATCTCGCCCTACCGACGCCAAAACACGCTTCTCCGCCAGCGCCTTACCCGGGCGCATCCGTCCCTCGCTGCCCTCCGCGTGGATACGGTTGACCGCTTCCAGGGGGGCGAGCGGGAGGTGATTGTCGTGAGCCTGGTCAACAGTAATCACGAGGGGGTGATCGGCTCGCTCCACGCCGAGTGGCGACGCCTCAATGTTGCATTAAGCCGGGCGCGTTCGCTCCTTGTCCTGATCGGCGATCGGCGTACCTTTACTGCGCCAGAGCGCAGTGCCGAAGAGGCGGAAGCCCGCGAGCGGTTCCGCCGCGTCTTTGCGCGGATCGACGAGCTTGCGCGTCGCGGCGAGGCACGCGTCATCCCCACTCGTGAACTCTTCGTTCCAGGAGCAGGTCTGTGACACTTGGTACTCACTGTCTTACGCCTGAAGCACTCGCAGAGCGGCTTGCTGCGTTCGGCGAAAACGCGGTCATCTGTCTCCACCAGGCCGAACTGGAGTATCCCGGCGCCCTCGCGCCTGGTGTCCTCCTCCTACTCGGTCGGCTTCAACTTCTGCACCCTCTCACGCAGCGAATCCCGCGCTGTCGCGAGCACAGCTG
>DAOTWO010000002.1:0-52876 GCA_034435855.1 Thermomicrobium sp.
TCGGTCAGACTGCCCCGCGGACCTCAGCCGGGAAGCTCGCGTTCGTGTAGACCTCTTGCACGTCGTCGAGGTCTTCCAGTGCCTCCAGTAGCTTCAAGGCACTCTGTGCTTGGCTGCCTTCCAGCTCGACCGTCGTCGTCGGGACACGCTGGATATCGGCCTGTCGGATCTGATAGCCCGCCTGCTGAAGCTTTTCGGCAACCTCGCTCAACTGGTCGGGCTCCGTAGTGATAATCACTGTATCGTCCTCGACCTCAAAGTCACGCGCACCAGCGTCGATCGCAGCGAGCGCGATCTCTTCGAGGTCGTGGCCATTGGTCGGAACAACGATCTGACCGAGCGTTTCGAACTGCCAAGCTACCGAACCGGTCTCACCAAGTGAGCCGCCGTACTTCGTGAATGTATGTCGGACGAGAGATGCGGTCCGATTCCGATTGTCAGTCAGTGCGATCGCCATGATGGCGATACCACCAGGACCGTAGCCCTCATAGACGATGGTCTCATATTCCTGTGCGCCACCAGCAGCACCGCTTGCTTTGGCGATCGCGTTCTCGATCGTCTCCTTTGGCATCCCCTCGCGCTTGGCGCGTTCAATCGCCATACGAAGGCGCACATTCGTCTCCGGATTTGGACCACCCTCACGGACGGCGACATGGATCTCGCGGGCCAGCTTACTGAAGATTTGACCTTTGCGGAAATCAGCTGCTTGCTTCTGCCGCTTGATCTGGGCCCACTTGGAGTGCCCTGCCATATTCTCACCTTCCCCTCATCAGGTCGAGGTAATCGACCGCCCACAGCACGACAATGACCGGCACGGCGTCCCGTGTGTCGAGGAGCTCGCATCTTGGTGTCTGAGATTGCGTCGGGGCACCGCGCCGTTCGTGTGCGCGACAGCCGACCGGTTCAATGCTCCGGTCCGACCGCCCGTGGGGCGTCGACTCTCATACAAAGTCTGCCAGATACGCACCGAACTGGGCAAGTCCGGTCACTGTTCGATGGCATCGACCCTGCGAACGGTGACCGTGCGACCACGCAAGTGAGTGCCAGCGAGAGCGGCGATGACACGTTCTGCCGCTGCGACCGGAACTTCAACAAGTGTAAACCGGTCCGTGATTTCGATTTGCCCGATCTCCCGCCCCGGCAATCTCGCCTCGTTGGCGATTGCGCCAACGATGTCGCTGGGACGCACGCCGTCTCGTCGACCCAGTTCCAGGCGGAGCCGAACCATCCCCTTCTCTGGCCGATCACCACCCGAGAGTTCACGAAGCCGCTTAGGGTCGATGGCACGTTCTTCCAGGAGCAGAGTGATCGCTGCGGCGGCGATATCACTCGCGTCGTGGTATGGCAGCAGTTGATCAACGAGGAGGCGTCCTGCCGTGAGATCACGCTGTTCGATGAGTTCGACCAGGGAGGCGCCGAGCAACTCGTGCTGGCGTCGCACAATTTCTTCACGGGTCGGAATGCGACTTACCACGAGACGTTTCCCGATGGCGCGTTCGATGGTACGGAGCAACCAGCGCTCGCGTGGCTCGACGAGCGTGATTGCGGTTCCGGGTGCTCCTGCACGCGCAGTGCGGCCGATGCGGTGGACATATGCGTCCGGATCCCCAGGGATATCAAAGTTGATTACGTGACTCACGCTTGGGATATCGAGACCACGCGCAGCGACGTCGGTGGCGATAAGCAGATCGACCTGTCCTGAGCGGAACCGCTGCATGGCTCGGTCTCGCATGGTCTGACTGAGGTCACCGTGGATCGCTTCCGCAGCATAACCGAGTGACTGCAGCCGGTGAGCCAGTTCGTCCGCACCGCTCTTGGTTCGGACGAAGACGATGGCCGAGGTTGGTGCTTCGAAGTCGAGAATACGCGCGAGTGCATCGACCTTCGCGTGCGCGGTAACCTCGTAGACGAACTGTTGGATTTGCGGTACCGTCACGCGCTCGGGATGTACCGCGATGGTCACCGGATGACGAAGAAAGCGCCGAGTCAATTGCCGGATTCGTGGCGGGATCGTCGCGGAAAACAGCGCAGTCTGGCGTTCGCTTGGCACGCGTTCGAGAATCCATTCAACGTCCTCAATGAATCCCATATCGAGCATCTCGTCGGCCTCATCGAGAACGACGATCCGCACTTGTTCCAGGTGAAGCGTCTCGCGCCGGATATGGTCCATGACGCGCCCCGGAGTGCCGACGACAACGTCGACAGGATGGCGAAGAGCCCGGAGCTGACGTTCGATCGGTTGACCACCGTAGAGGGCAAGGACTCGGACATCGAGATACCGGCCGAAACGATGGATAGCCTCCGCAACTTGCATCGCGAGTTCACGGGTTGGGGCAAGGATAAGCGCTTGTGGTCCGCGGCCATTTGGCTCGAGGCGCTGCAAGATCGGTAAGCCAAAAGCTGCCGTCTTGCCGGTACCGGTATGGGCCTGTACGATCGCGTCTCGCCCTGCCAGTAGGACAGGAATTGCTTCCGCTTGAACCGGCATTGGCTGTTCAAAGCCGACGTCGCGCAGTGCCTCAAGCAAGGGTTGACTTAATCCGAGCGCAGCGAACGCGCTCGGCTGAGCAGGTCGGGTGAGGGTGAGATTCACGTGGCTCTCCTCAATACGTTACTGTTCGTCAGTTGTGCAGCTTCACTTCACGTGCACAACCTCCTCAGTATACCAAAGCTCTTTCTCGTTGATCGATGTGATGACCTGTACTGCCGTGGCCCCTGCACTCACCGATCGGTCGATTCAACTCGTGGTCATAACGTAGAATTGAAGACAGCCGCCATCGCTGCGCCGAACTGGAGAATTGCCCCAGGGGTTCACTGTTCTCGTGTTGGTCAATCGATCATTGTGTTGCACGTTGTCGTCACGACCACAAGTGCAGCGCCCTTTTCTTCTCACAGCAAGAGGTGTCATTGTGAAATTCGGGACCCTCTGTGGTCGACTCCGTACGAATGCCGAAGGTGAGGCGGCGAATGCCGACGCCGACAAGGAGGTGACGGCAACGCCTGGACGGTGTGATGCCGTCCTGACGCAATGTCGTAAGGATCGGCCAACTGTTGGTTCAATGAGTTCTGTGCGGATACTGATCTTACCGGCAGCTCGCCGATGCCGCGTGGCAACCACAGCGGACCTCGCCATCGTGGGATGGTGGAATGCCGCTCGGTGAGGAGTGTAGTAAATCGCGTCCGGTTGCTGGCAAACCGAGTATTTGCTGCAGTAGGATGACGGAGTCTGAGCGGCTTTTCGCTTGGTTGGCGCAGCAGGAGCACTCTTGGTGAGTGACACGATCACCTATCCTTTGTCTCTGGGTGGTCTTGGGCAACTTCGTGCCGAAGCAACGCCCCTCGAGGGAGGCTCTTGGTAAGGAGATTGTCGCTTGCCTGAATTGTAGCCTAATCGCTGGTGGTGTCGGGACTGCGACACGAAGCTCGCCAGCCAGCGTCATGGCTCGGTGGTCGTCGGTGAGACACGTGCGCTGCGAAGCGCATCGTACAGGCACTGTCGGAAGCACTTCACGTTCCTGCTGGGATCAGGTAGTGTTAGCACGGAGGGGCGAGGCTGCTGGCAGACCGGAGGGGTTGATGCGCGAGAACACTGCAAAGCGAAAGATGCTGGCCGGACAGCCGGCGTTCGGGTACACACTGCAGCTCGGTGCACCGCTGGTGGCGGAAGCACTTGCCAATTGCGGGATCGATTTCATCCTCATTGATACGCAGCATGGGACATTCGGATCCGACACTCTCATTGCGACGCTAATGGCGCTCTCCTGCGGTCGGGCAGTCCCCATGGCACGTGTCGCCCGCAATGATTACACGTTGATCGGTCGGCTGCTCGATGACGGCGTGCTGGGAATCGTCGTCCCACTGATCCACACGCAGGAGGATGCGCAAGCGGTAGCGGAGGCGTGTCGCTTTCCACCTCGTGGCAAACGGTCATGGGGCTGGGGCCGAGCGCGTGTCTATGGATCGGACTATCCGGAGTGGATCGACGAGGAACTCTTTGTGGCGGTGCAGATCGAAAGTGCGCAAGCGGTCGAGAACGCTGAGGCAATCCTTTCTGTACCTGGGATCGATGGCTGTTGGATTGGCCCCGGGGATCTTGCGCTTTCGCTTGGTATCGATCCGCGGCGCGCGGCAGAAGATGAGCGGCAAGAGCGGGCCATCGAGCGTGTTCTCGAGGCGTGCCGGAAGACGGGGAAAATCGCCGGCTATGCGGCGTATAGCGTCGACGACGCGTTGCGACGGGCGGCCCAAGGTTTCCATTTCGTAACTGCCGGAAGTGATATTGGGTTCCTGGTCCAAGGGGCCTTGACTGGTGTGGAGCGACTTGGACTGGCGGCTCAGGTAGGGCGAGGATACGGCGAGTAAGTGGTCCGACGAGCGCTCTTGCATGCGCACATGGTTGACAGAGTTCCGTCGTAGTCTGAAGATGCGACCGGCCCCGGAGCTGGTCAACTTCGCGCTGTTTCGCCCGCTGGGTTTTCTTGTTGCGCGCAGTGTCTTGCGTGCGCCTGTACGACCGACCGACCTTGTTCTTGTACACACCGTGCTTGGCCTGTGTGCTGCAAGTTTGATTGCACGTGGTGCTGATCGGCTGGCTGCGTTGCTCCTCCAAGCTGTTACTGTTTTGGACAATGCGGATGGCCAGCTGGCGCGACTCCGAGGAGAGGAAACTGAACTGGGCCGGTATCTGGATACCGAGCTCGATGCAGTGGTGAATCTGGCGCTCTTTGCTGCGGTGGCCGCTCGAACAGGGCAACGTTACCGATCACTCGCTGCCTTCACGGTGCTGACGCTGCTGCTCAGCTGGGACTTCAATGTGGAGTACTGCTACCGCTCAGCACGAGGAGAGGTGTTTCGTGCTGAGGTGCGGGATCGGGACGGTTGGGGACTAGCCTTGGCTCGCTGGGTCTACCGGCTTGTTTACACACCACAGGATCAGGCAATCAGATGGTTGGAGATGAAGCTCCTTGCGCTCGTTGCGCGCAGCGCTCCGCATCGAGCGGAGGTTGCTCAGCGCTGGTGGGATCGCTGGGTAACCTTTGCAGGAGCGAACCTGGGGCTTTCGACGCAATATGCTTGGCTTGGTGTCTTCTTGTGGCGGCAGCGCCTGACACAGTATCCGAGTTTCGTCCTTAGTCAACTCCTTGTTCCAGTGGTCGTGACCATCGGTCGCTGGGTTTTGGTCCGGAGAGAACTCGGCGGTCGGCTTCTGGGGAGCAGTTCCTGAACAGAGAATGTCTGATGCCGTTCGAGCAGACGTCGAGTGTCAACTGCGACAGCCGACGTGGCTTTGGAAGGGCTCCAGCTGGGAGTGGGCGGGAGCAGAAGACCGTTTGTGTCCTATCGGTGAAGTTCTTCTTTTGATCGCAGGTTCTTGTTGATGTCGCGCAATCTCCAGTGGCCACGGCAAATGGTTGCGTCGTTTCGGGAAGGGTCGTGTTGAGGAAGCTCCGGAGTGGCGAGGTGGTGGTCCACTGCGACAGGCAACACAAAATTGCTCACCATGTGGTGCCCGTGTATGCTCATGCCAAGCCGGGCGCACAGTGTGACCCACCAGTTGGCGTCCGTGCGTCTGGCTGGTGACGGTTCTGAGGGAAATGCGGAGCGCTTTTCATGACACACCCCGAACGAGTAATCGAGGCTGAAGACACTGGTCTGCGTTTTACGACGTCGGTGAATCTGACGCGGCTCCGAGAACTGGTCGCCGAATGGCTCGAGTTGATCGGCGAGGATCCAGAGCGGGAAGGACTAGAGCGGACACCGCAACGTGTCGCTGAGGCTTGGGCATTTCTCACCCGAGGCTATCGCCAGAATTTGCGGGAGATTGTAAATGAAGCGATCTTTCATGTAGAAGAAAACACGATGGTAGTCGTAAAGGGAATAGAGTTCTATTCGATGTGTGAGCACCATCTTCTTCCATTTTTCGGCCATATTCATATTGGATACCTACCGCAAGGAAAAATCCTCGGTTTGAGCAAATTCGCGCGGATCGTCGACCTCTATGCTCGTCGGCTTCAGGTGCAGGAGCGTCTGACCCAGCAAGTCGCGCAGGCGATTCAGGATCTCTTGGCACCACAAGGTGTTGCGGTGGTTGCGGACGGTATTCATCTCTGCATGATGATGCGCGGCGTGGAGAAGCAACACGCTCGGACGACCACAAGTGCTATGCTGGGCATCTTTCGTGAGTCGCCCGAGGCGCGTGACGAGTTCTACCGTTTGCTCTCGACCACAACGTAAAAACGGCGGTAGCGCAAGAGCTTAGCGACCGGGATCCTGAGCCAGCCAGTTTGCGAGTTCCCCTTCCATCTGCGTGAACCCTTCCGGTGAGGGTGAAGAGAGTGTCACTGCTGGACGAGGCTCGGCGAGAAAATCGCCTTCGATCGCGCCAGCCACGCCACGGCCGGTGAGGAACCAGCAGCGACCGTATGCTCGCACCTCAGGTTCGGGAGCAGCGTAGCCCAACCAGCGAGCAATGTCGCGTGCGGCAACTTCCGCTTGCTGTTGAGCAAAAACTGCTGCCTTGGGTACGAGCAGGTTTTCGCGGATACGTACGGCTGCAACATCCCCGATAGCCCAGATCCCTTCGACACTCGTGCGCATCGTTTCTAACGAGGCCGGAACCCAATCGCCGTCTGCCAGGCCTGCGTCGCGAACCAGTGCGGGCGCGCGGTGCGGTGGCACGACGATCAAGAGATCAAAGAGTTCTCGGCTGCCAGAGGCGAAAACGACCTCACGGTGTCGTGAATCGACCGAACTGAGTTGCTCACCAGTGCGCACGCTTATGCCACGGGCTTCGAGCAGGCGGGTCAGCTGCTCGCCAATCGCGGGGCCAGCGACGGCTAGCGGGCTCGGCTCGGGTGTCACGACGGTCACTTCAATCGACTGGTCGATTCCTCGCTCCTGGGCGAGATCACGAACCAACAAGGCAACCTCGTAGGGCGCTGGCGGGCACTTGTACGGCAGGCGGGCAACAACGATCAAGACGCGTCCCCCAGGGAAACACTGGAGACGCTCACGCAACTGGAGCGCAGCAGGAAGGGTCCAGCAATGACCGGCGACGCCGTTCTCAAGCGCGCTCGCTAATCCGGGGATCACTTCTGGGACGACCTCTGCACCGCTGGCCAAGACGAGTGCGTCGTAGGTGATGGATCCGACACTCGTCTCGACACGTCGCGCGGCCGGGTCGATGTGCAACGCTTCGGCGACAAGCAATTCGGCCGTGCCAGCGAGCACGCGCGATGGCCGGATCATGACTTCCTCGGGTTCGCGCCAGCCGCGCATGATCAAGAGGAGCGTTACTCCAAGGCGCTGTTCGTCGTGCCGATCGATGACGACAATACGATCGTTGGGATCGAGATATGCGCGCAGTGCCCGAGCAGCTGCGAGGCCACCTGGTCCTGCGCCAATGATGAGGACGTTGTGCGCCATCGCTTGCCCCCTTCGGCTTCCATCACGCGACCACGTGCGGATTGTACCCAGTCAGCGAAGCGAGTGATCGAGAACGCGATCTTGGTTGTCGAGGGGCAAGACATGGCGTAGAATCCCGGGACAAGGAAATGGTGAACAGATTCGAGCAGATTTGACAACATCGAGCAGAATCTGGAGACGAGAAATCTACGGGGAAGGATGCAAAGGCGACCGTGGCGACGGAGCTTCGCGTCGGAACGAGAGGTAGCGCGCTCGCTCTCGCCCAAGCGCAACAGGCCGTGGCCGCACTTCTGCGCGTCGCTCCTGATCAACAGTGGACCATCGTTCCTATTGTCACGACTGGTGATCGAGATCGAGCGACGTCGCTCACGGTCCTTGGTGGGAGCGGCGTCTTTGTCAAGGAGCTCCATGAGGCGCTCCTCGCAGGAGGAATCGACCTTGCGGTGCACAGTGCCAAGGACCTTCCCACACAACTTCCCCCTGGCTTGGAGCTGGTGGCCGTCCTTGGTCGGGAAGATGTACGGGACGTTGTGGTGAGCCGAGCCGGCGCGACGCTTGCAACTCTTCCACCCGGAGCGCGAATTGGGACCAGTTCCCGTCGTCGTCGCGCCTTGGTCGCAGCGCTCCGACCAGATGTCGAACTCGCCGATGTGCGAGGAAATGTTGACACCCGACTCCGCAAGCTTTGGGATGGAGCATTTGATGCGCTCATCCTTGCGGCGGCTGGTCTTGCGCGACTGGGGCGACTGGATGTCGTCACCGAATATCTTGGTTCTGACATCTTCGTCCCGGCTCCAGGTCAAGGAGCGCTGGCGCTCGTTTGCCGGGTTGACGATCCGGTAGGGGCGATCGTCGCCCAGGTCGATGAGCCAGATCTGCATCTTGCAGTGGCTGTCGAACGGTCTTTCCTCGCGGCATTCGGTAGTGGATGCTCCTTGCCGCTCGGTGCCTATGCCACCGTAGCGCATGGGATGGTGACGCTTCGCGTGGCGGTGGCAGGAAGCGAGCGGGGCCCCCTCCTGCGTCGTCAGGTGTCGTGGCCGACCTCGGACGCGATCCGAGCTGCGGCCGAGTTAGCACGGGAGATCCAGGCTGAACTGGCAGGACGTGGATCGTGGCAGCCAGAGAGGAGTGCTCCTCTAGCCGGACGGCGTGTCCTGGTTTTGCGACCGCTTGGGCAAGAGCGTGATCTTGTTGAGCGCTTGCGTGCACTCCAGGCCGTACCCGTTGTCGCTCCTGCCATCCGCATTGTGCCACCAGATGACTGGGAGCCACTGGATCGCGCCCTCGCAGAACTAGAACGGTTTGACTGGGTGGTGTTCACCAGCGTCAACGGCGTGCGGGTCGTGATCGACCGGCTAGGCATGCTTGGCCGATTTGTCGATGTGTTGCGTGCAGTGAAAGTGGCTGCAATTGGTCCAGGGACAGCTCGGGAGCTCGCTGCACACGGGGTCACACCGAGCCTCGTTCCGCGGAACTACGTTGCCGAAGCGGTGGCTGAGGAACTTATCGCCCAAGGCGTGGGTAATGCACGAATCTTGCTTCCTCGAGCCGCCGAGGCGCGCGATGTCCTGCCGCGCGCTCTCGCTGAGGCTGGTGCCAACGTGGTCGTTGTGCCCGCGTATCGCACCCAGTCTCTTCCCTTGCCAGAAAATGTTCGGCATGACCTCATTGATGGTCGGATTGATTGGGTGCTCCTGACATCGAGTTCAACCGTGCGGAGTCTCGTCGCGGCGGTCGGTGACTTTGCCAACGTGCCCAGCCAGGTGCGGGTGGCAGCGATCGGGCCCGTGACGGCAGCCACCGCGCGCGAGCTGCAGGTGCGGGTGGACGTCGTTGCAGAGCGACATACGATCGATGGCCTCATCGAGGCGATTGTACGAGCCGAAGGGAGGTCGCGGTGAGTGCTGAGGCACTGCAGTTCCGTCGTTTTCGGCGTCTGCGACGGAGTGAGAATCTGCGGCGTCTTATCCGAGAGACGAGACTCAGCATCGAAGACTTCATTTATCCGCTGTTCGTTGTGCATGGCCACGGCGTTCGGCGAGAGGTGAACTCGATGCCTGGTGTCTACCAGCTGAGCGTAGATCAGTTGGGGCGCGAGGCCGAGGAACTTCTGGAACTTGGGATCGGTGCCGTTCTTCTCTTCGGTATCCCAGCTCGCAAGGACGAACTCGCGAGCGAGGCATACGATCCGGATGGCATTGTGCAGCGGGCGGTCCGGGAGTTGAAGCGGGTCGCGCCGGAGTTGGTTGTCATCACAGACGTCTGCAACTGCGAATATACGTCCCATGGGCACTGCGGGATCGTTCGCGATGGGCACATTCTCAACGATGCTACGCTCGAGCTTTTGGCACGGACCGCTGTTTCGCATGCCGAGGCTGGTGCTGACATGGTTGCGCCGTCCGATATGATGGACGGTCGCGTACTCGCGATCCGGCGTGCACTCGACCAGGCTGGGTTTTCGGAAATCCCGATTCTCTCCTACGCTGCCAAATACGCGTCGGCGTTCTACGGGCCGTTCCGAGAAGCGGCCGAATCTGCACCGGCGTTTGGTGACCGCCGATCGCATCAGATGGATCCGGGGAACCGGCGCGAAGCGCTGCGCGAAATTGCAACGGATCTCGAGGAAGGCGCGGATGCAATCATCGTGAAGCCGGCGCTTGCCTACCTTGATGTCGTTGCTGCAGCGCGAGAGCGCTTTGACGTGCCAATTGCGGCCTATAACGTGAGTGGTGAGTATGCGATGGTCAAGGCGGCGGCGCGCAATGGCTGGATCGATGAGCAGCGTGTCGTCGTCGAGATTTTGACCGGCATTCGCCGCGCTGGCGCGCAGATGATCATCAGCTATCACGCGAAGGACGTTGCACGCTGGCTCCGCGAAGGGCAGATCAGTATGGCGCCTGCACGTGCTCTTGCTGAGTGATCGAGAGGGGAAGCCGATGACGCGATCAAGCATCCTCTGGGAGACGGCGCAGCGATATCTTCCTGGGGGTGTGAACAGTCCCGTGCGTGCCTTTCGGGCTGTCGCAGACGATCCACTCTTCATCGTCCGTGGAGAGGGGGCATACCTTATCGACGCTGATGGACAACGGTACCTCGATTTCATCTGTTCGTGGGGAGCGCTCTTTGCAGGGCATGCGCATCCCCATGTTGTCGCGCGAATTACGGAAGCGGCGCAGAATGGCACGAGCTTTGGCTTGCCGACTCCGCAGGAGGTTGAACTGGCTCGCACGATCGTCGAGGCGGTGCCGTCAGTGGAGCTCGTTCGCTTCGTCAACTCGGGGACCGAAGCGACCATGAGTGCCATTCGCTTGGCGCGAGCAGTCACTGGCCGGTCGTTGATTCTCAAGTTTGCCGGCTGCTATCACGGCCATGTCGATGCACTCTTGGTTGCTGCTGGCTCGGGAATCCTGACATTTGGTATTCCCGGTACTCCCGGTGTGACCAGTGGAACAGCACGCGAGACGCTGGTCCTGCCGTACAACGATGTCGCAGCGGCCGAGGAAGCGTTCGCGCGGTACGGTGAGCAGATTGCCGCGGTCATCGTTGAGCCGGTCGCTGGGAACATGGGCGTGGTACCACCGGTTCCCGGATTCTTGCAGCGCTTGCGCGACTTGACCAAAGGAAGCGACGCTCTCCTTATTTTTGATGAAGTCATCACAGGCTTTCGGATTGGATGGAACGGCGCGCAAGGCAAGTACGGCGTTGAACCGGATCTCACCTGCTTTGGCAAGGTGATTGGGGGTGGACTACCCGTTGGGGCGTATGGTGGGCGACGCGATCTGATGGCGCAAGTTGCACCAAGTGGACCGGTGTATCAGGCGGGCACCTTATCCGGAAATCCGCTCACGATGGCGGCCGGGCTGGCGACGTTGGAGCTCGCGCGTCAGCCGGGAGCTTACGAGCGGCTCGAGGAGCTTGGTGCACGCCTGGAGCGTGGCTTGCGTGAGGCTGTGCGTCTGGCCGGTGTGCCCGCTGTGGTGCAACGAGTCGGGTCGATGCTCACGTTGTTTTTCACTGAAGCGCCGGTGACTAACGCGCGGCAGGCCGAGGCAGCGGACACAGCGCGTTTCGCGGCTTTCCACCGAGCGATGCGGAAGCGGGGCATCTTGTTGCCGCCGTCGCAGTTCGAAGCATGGTTCCTCTCGCTTGCGCACGAGGAGGCTGACGTGGACCGGACGGTTGCAGCAGCAGGAGAGGCGCTCCGAGAGGTCGCGCGGGGGTGAGCATGTCACTTGCGGTCGTGGCGATCACACATCGAACGGCACCGTTGACGATCCGAGAACGACTCGGCTTTTCGCCGGACGACCAGGTCGCGTGGCTCCGCGAGTGGAAAAACTTGGCGAACGAGATCGTGCTGCTCGTGACGTGCCACCGTACGGAGCTCTACTGGATTGCTGACGAGCCGGGAACTAGGCGTGGTCTCGAGTGGCTCGCGGCTGCGGCTGGGCTACCGGTGGAGGTTCTTGCCCCCGTGGCGCTGAGAGCTGAGGGCGAGCAGGCGGTTCGCCACCTGATGCGGGTAGCTGCCGGGTTGGACTCACGTGTTGTCGGGGAGACGCAGATTCTCGGGCAGGTCCGTCGAGCAAGGGAGTTCGCGCGCACCGCGGGAACCCTCGGCCCGGTTCTTGAACGGCTGTTTTCGTTGAGTCTTGCAGCTGGACGCACTGCTCGCGCACGTTCCGGTCTGGGTGCGGGTGGACGGTCGCTCGTACGGCTGGCGGTTGGCGCAGTCAGCCGTTCGCTCGGCGGACTCGGCGGACGAACTGTGCTGGTGCTCGGGGCTGGGGAGATGGGACGGCTCGTTGTCACAGAATTGCGACGTGAACGGCCCGCGGCACTCTGGGTCAGCAATCGAACAGCCGAGCGACTCCAAGCACTTGTTCGTGATGGCGATGTCCAAGGGGTGGAATGGGCGCGGTGGCCTGAGTTGGTGGTTGAAGTCGATGCGATCTTCGTGGCGACAGCTGCTCCGGAACCGATCCTCTGTGCGAGGCATTTCGATTCACGTGCTCGTTCTGGTGTTGTGGTTGATCTTGCAGTTCCTCGGAATGTCGACCCTTCCGTTGCACACGTCCCTAGAATTCGACTAATTACGGTCGATGATCTGCAGGATGAACCTGAGAGTTCACTAACACAGTCACCGTACCAGTGTGCCGAGGAGATTGTGGATCACTACGTCCGACGGTACCTGCGGTGGTGGCAGGCACGGCAACTTGCTGAGGAGATCCGATTGGCCCAGGAAGTTCTCGAGCAGTTATGCCAGCGCGAGCTGCGACGTGCCGTCCAGCTGATCACTCGCAATCCCGAGAAGGCAAGTGAGATTGAGCGTGAGGCAGCGGCAAGCATTGCCCGGAAAGTGCTTGCTCCAGTCTTCCAGTCACTGCATCCGGAAACGAATGGGGCAGCCGCCGTCTTCCGTCTCCTGGCAGGCGTTCAGCAGTAGCTCTTCTTTCCCTCGTCTGGCGGGACGTTCGTTCGTCGTGAGTCCTGACTGCTGGTCCTCCACCTGACAACGAGCGGTAGCCGAAACTTCCCCACGGACAAATGGTAACCTTAGGTTTTTTCCATGTACAATCCAGAGAGTTATGAGGGAAGGACAGAAGGTTGTTCATCCGCGGTCTGCAAGCAAGTTCGCCAGTTGCAAAGCGGCATCGAGAACGGCTCGGCGAAGCGTTGGTCGCTCGCGGGCTCTTGACGCAACAAGACCTCAACCGAGCACTCGAGTACCAGCGGCGGACGGGTGACCGGATTGGTCGCATCCTGATTGCGCTCGGGCTCATCCGGCGTCGGCAACTCTACCATGTTCTGGCTGAACTCTGGGGTTATCCCTTCGTCGATCTCTTGCAGGAGCCTCTCGACTCGCGTCTTGCACGACTCTTTGATCCTGCGGACCTTGTCCAGCGACGCTGCTTTCCTGTGCGTCGGCATGGTTCGGACATTTCTGTGGCGACGGCTGAGCAACCAAGTGCCGAACTGGAGGAGTTTATCCGCGGAGTGTTGGGACCGGTGACGGTGCGCCCACTCGTGACGACCGAGTGGGATATTGATTACGCCATCCGCACCGTTTTCCGTGACGTTGTTCTTGATCGGGCGGCGCTCGGACTGTACTTCCGGAATCCGGATGAGAGCGCTCGCCGGGTTCTGATTGGCTGGCAGAAGGTTGTGCTTGCGCTCTTAGTAATTGGAGTCATCCTGGGCTTACTGTTCGCTCCACGAATCACCGCGGTGGTGCTCTCGGCACTCATCAACGGCGTATTGTTCCTCTTCGTCGCCTTCCATTTCGTCGTTGCCATGGCTGGAGCTCGTCACGAACACGAGCAGGCAATCAGCGAGGAGGAGGTGAAGGCGCTCCGCGACGACGAACTTCCGGTGTACACCGTATTGGTGCCGGTGTACCGCGAAGCAAACGTCGTCCAACACCTGGTGGAAAATCTTCGGCGACTGGACTATCCACCGAGTAAGTTAGAAATCCTTCTGCTTATCGAGGAAGACGACGAGGAGACGTTGGCAGCTGCGAAGGCAGCGCGACCACCAGAGACGGTCACGTTCATCGTCGTGCCCAACGGTATGCCAAAGACGAAGCCGAAAGCATGTAATGTGGGGCTGCTCTTCGCACGCGGTGAATACTTGACAATCTATGACGCAGAAGATCGTCCCGAGCCGGACCAACTCAAGAAGGCAGTCATCGCATTCCGGAAGGGGCCACCGGAACTGGTCTGTGTCCAAGCAGCGTTGAACTACTACAACGCGACAGAGAATCTTCTCACACGAATGTTCACGCTCGAGTATTCATACTGGTTCGACTACGTGCTCACCGGACTTGACCGGCTCGGATTGCCGATCCCGCTCGGCGGCACAAGCAACCATTTTCGTGTCGATCGGCTCCGGGAGCTCGGTGGGTGGGATCCGTTCAACGTCACCGAGGATGCGGATTTGGGCATTCGGGCTGCGGCGCATGGTTACCGTGTTGGTGTCATAAACTCCACAACGTGGGAGGAAGCAAATAATCACGTCGGTAATTGGATTCGCCAGCGGTCGCGTTGGATCAAGGGATACCTCCAGACCGTGCTCGTTCACACCCGGCACCCGGTGCAGCTAGTGAAGACCGTTGGGCTGAAGAATGTTTTAGGGTTTACCCTTCTTATTGGTGGTGCTCCTCTTGCATTCCTTTCATTGATTCCGCTTTGGTCGATCACGCTGATCTGGCTGGTGACACGAACCCATCTCTTTGATGTGCTATTTCCGCCAGCAGTTCTATACATAAGCTTGTTCAATCTTCTGATTGGCAACGGAGTGATGATCTACCTTGGTATGTTGGCTGGCTTCAAGCGACGTCGTTACCTGTTGATCCCGTTTGCGCTCCTCAATCCGTTCTACTGGGTTCTTCATTCTCTGGCGTCTTATAAGGCTGTTTGGCAGCTGGTCACGAAGCCGTTTTACTGGGAGAAGACGCGCCATGGCCTCACCCGTTATCTCGACCCCAGTGCGCCCCCCGCGACCGCAGGCGACTGAGGGCTTGCGTCTCGTCGATTTGACGTGGCGCGATCACCTCGTGCGGGTGCTGCTCTTCAGCCTTCCTTTTCTAGGAGTTGCCCTCCTCGTGCACCGCCTCGCCTTCCTCAGTAACATGCACGCCCATATCGTCGAAAAGGCGCTCTTGGCAGCCGACCGCCTCCGGCTCGAAGTAATCGGCTTCCTCTATCCGCCACTCCCCTTCCTCAGCGTGCTTGTCTTCCCCCGCACCTGGATGCCGTCCGTCCTGGCGAGTATCGCTGCAGGAGGGATTGCCTGGCTACTCTGGTACGACCTTGAACGCACCGGGCTGCCACGTTTGTGGCGGATGCTCTTGACGGTTTCGGTGGTTGCAACGCCGACCGCTCTGTACCTTGCGACACAGGCGTATCCGGAGGTACTTGCGCTCCATTTGGTGGTCGTGGCGTGGCACTATTACTGGAATTTTGTGCGCTACGGACATACCTTTAGCGGGTTTGTCGCAGGGTTAGTTCTCGGTTTGGCCTTCTATGCGAACTTCTACGCGTTCCTCTATGCGATCACCCTGGCCGGACTCGTTCCGCTGTTCCGTCGCTCTGCAGATGACTCACGGCAAAGGCGTGGGCACTGGGCGACGCTCAGTCAGATGCTGGTCACCGTGTTCCCAGCACTCTGGACCGCAGCAAGCTGGACGTACATTAACTGGGTCTTCACAGGAAATCCCTTTACCTATCTTGCCGGACCAGTGGCCGCGGTCATCGATTCGCTCCACTGGAGAGCTCCTCTCGCAGAACGACTGGAGTGGTTACGCGAGTTCGCACTAGAACTCCTCGCGCAACCGTTGCTATTGGCAGTCCTGGCGTTGAACGCGTGGCGCCACCCGAGACGGGTTGTTGTTCTTGCCTTGTTGGCCACTTTACCGTCGCTCATCCGTCTCGCTGGCCTCGCCTACGGTTTGCCTCTGGCACTCGGAACCTACACCCTACTTGCGCTCCTCGCCCTGCCCGAGCGACTCCCGAGATGGGTCGGTCCGTTTCTGGTACTCTTCGCTCTGCTGCAAGGGATTTCCGGCACGGCGCTTGTGCTGCGCGAGGCAGAGGTGCGCCAGTGGGAGCATGTGCTGACCACCGGACAAGCACGGACGAGTGATCTTGACGAGCGTGCACTGGCAACGGCACTGCGCCAAGCTCCACCCCGGTCGATCCTTGCCGATGATCGAGGTGCTTATCGGCTCATCGCCCGTACGGAGTCGGCGCGACCTTTCTTGCTCCCTGCTGATGCCGACTTTCCATTGGCGCTGGGTTCGCCCAAAGACCGAGTCCAGTATATCCTCGTGAGTCCATCGGCTCCGGAGGATGATGTGGTGAGCGCACAATTTCGGTTCGGGCCTCCACCTGGCTTTGTGGTGGATGGTTTCCGTGCGGACTGGATTGTGTACCGACGGCAGGATGCCCCAAGTCTCCTCGGAACACCGTGAGGATCTGGGGCGCACGGAGGTTCGAACTCAGGATGCGACTCCGGGAAGTGATCCTCGAGCTGGTCGTAGTTCGAGAACTGAGTGCGCCACACGCTGCACTGCGACCGAGCTCCAGGCCAGCGGAACTGACTTTCCGTGAAGCCAGAGGCCAAGAAGGTCATCATAGTGGGGCGAAAGTGGGTGCCCAGACTGCCCTCCGGAGAGAACAATCCGTGCATCGTCCCAGGCACCGAGTTCTACAACAAAGCGTAGCGAGGCGATAAACTGCACCGGTCCAAGTGGATCATGCGCCGAGACACCGGCGGGATTGACCGTGTTGGCATCACCCCCGATCGGAAACGGTCCGCGATCGAAAAGCCAGCGAAGTGACGGTGACGCACCGAGGGGGTGCCTGAAGGTGAGCGGGCGAATCGAACCCCATGCCCACTGCGCAGGGTCGCTCCCGTAGCGGTCGTGCAGTTCCTGGATCACCTCCCCAAGGGTTTCAACGAGAACTTCTTCCCAGTCAGACTGAAACCAGCCTGACGGTGGTGCTTCAAGAAGGCGAACAAGATGCGCGATCCGGCGGACACCCCAACTGGTCCCTCCTGCCAAATCGTGGAAACCTGCTCCCAATACCCACCGCCAACTTTGCGGTGCTCGTGCCTGAGCAACTCGCGCAGCAAGGCGATGGAGGAGAAGTTCAAAGACGCTTGCGGCAGCGCTCTCGGCTGACACGTTGCCGTCCCAGTCACGCAAGAGAGCGAGTGCCTGCTCGACACGGGAAGTTTGGGCTGGGAGATCGCGAAAGAAGTGTTTGATCTGCATCCACGGAAGCGAGTATGTATCGAGCTGCAATGCGAGCACCGCGTCACGATCCCAATCAAATCGATCCGCGAGCACCGATGCGATGCGCTCAACGCGATAGGGATCAAGATAATCAGCGCCCAAAGGCAAGGCTTCGTGGCGCTGTGGCGGCCGATTGTTCGCCGTAGCAATAAACTTTTCAGGTGGATTCACCAAACGTGGCAATCGTTCAGCAGGGATGTATCCAAGCCAGGGGTCAGGGTTCTCCCAACCACAGACCGGCAGCAGGCCGCTTGACGACCGGCGCTGGGGTACTGTGCCAGCGAGGAGCCAGCCGATTGTGCCGCATGAGTCCGCATAAACAAGGTTGAGCGGGAGATGTGGCCAGTCCACGAAGGCCTGCTCCAAGGCCTCAAACGAGCGGACCCGATGCATCTCCAGGAGTCCACGAATGGGTAGTGGATCGAGCCAAACAGCCCGCAGAGAGACAGCCCAGGGAACGCCACGGAGAGCCTGACTCACGATCGGTCCGCGACGTGTTTCCAAGACAAGGTCGGTGACGGCACCATGGCCACGCACGCGAATCGTTTCCTGGTGAACCGTGCAGGGAACGGAGCGGTCACCTTCGCGTACTGTCTTTCCGTCAGGACCGAACGCTTCGAGAACCACGTCTGTGTTGTCACTCAGTCCTGCGGTGACTCCCCACGCTGCAAAGCCGTTGTGGCCGGCGATGAATGCAGGGGTACCGATGAGGGTTGCACCTGCGATAGCCCAGGCTGGTGAGATGAGGTGCGCGAGGTACCAGAAGGAGGGAAGGATCGGACTCCAATGGGGGTCATTCGCCAGAATCGGTTGGCCACTCTGCGTCCGATCACCGGCAATAACCCAATTGTTGGAGGCTGCGGAGCCAGCAAGTCCACGAAGTTGATCCAGTTCACGCGAAAACTGCTCTAGCCAGGAGGGGGTCATTGGTGGCTGTGCCTCGTAGGTCTCACTGCTGGTGGGCACAGCAGGATCCAAGTCGCGTAACGCCTCGGGACCATCCGAAAGCAGGACGTGCAGTCGAATGAGTTCTGACGTCCAGTTTGAGGCCAAGGCGAAGGAGAGGAATTTCACCAGACCAAGCACATCGGCAGCGTCCCACGGCTGGGGTTCGGTTCGCAAGAGGAGGAACTCAAGCGGACGAGCAGGGAGACCCCGTTCAAGCCCAGCGCGTATCCCGGCCAGGAACGCTTCGACCTGAGCGTGGATGTCTCCGGAGAGGTGCGGGAGTTGTCGCAGCGATGCACGACGGAAGCCAATACGGCGGGCGAGACGATCAAAGGCCAGGCCGGGCGGACCAACGACCTCGGCGAGTTCGCCCCGGATCAAACGTCGCAGAAATTCAAGTTGAAAAGTTCGATCTTGTGCTTGACAGAATCCGAGGGCGAACCAGGCGTCGTGCTCGGTTTGGGCGTTGATATGGGGGATACCCCACAAATCGCGAATGATGGTGACGACTGTCTCCAGGCCCCGTAGTTCAAGACTGCCAGACGTGATCGGTAGGCGATGCCGCAAACCTCTTTGCCCAAAGCGACGGGTAAGGGACAACAACCACAGATGACGTGGGCGAGATGACGGCATGCAGTGACTCCTGTTCCTTCTGCTTCGCAGACGGTGCGCGGTCCAGTGCTCCGTACACGATGATGGACGTCGAGTTGGTTCCGGTCAACTGCAGAATTCGCTGTTATGCAATGCTCCGAGGGAGAGGAGCTCGAAGGCCGCCATGCAAGGGCCCCGTGAGAAGACGCGCAGATGTCGGCAGTGGTGAGCCGGGTCGGTTCCGTTTTGAGGAGAGACGGAACCCAAGAAAAGGACGGGAAATCGGCGTTCGGGGCGTGCGGTGAGGGATAATCGGAGAGCCTGTTGAGGGCCAGCTACACCTCCTGGCCATCTGGTGGTTCAAGCTGTCCCGGGCATTTTCCTGTGTGGTGCTGCTGCACAGAAGCAGAGCGGGGCCAGAGACTTTGTGCCCCGCTCCCGTGACAGACCAAGGCCGATCCGTGACCCATGAACGTGGAAGGCGCAGCTCAGCTTCCGTCAGATGCCTCGACGCCAGTCGGTTGTGGCCGTTCAAGAAAGACCCCGACGCGGAGCATCTCCTTGAGTTGCAGCCAGGCTGCTCGGGCTTCCTCGACACTGCCCTCTTCTTCGATCGTCGAAATGTCACCCGGATCACGGTCGAGGATGACGGCCTTGAGGACCCGCCGCATGATCTTCCCGCTCCGAGTCTTGGGAAGCGCACGCACGAAGTTGAGTTCGCCAATCACTGCGACTGGCCCGAGTTCCCGGCGAACCGTCTCAATGAGTTCGCGCTCGAGCTCTGGCGACGGCTCGTAACCCTGCTTGAGGGTGATGAACGCGCTAATCACCTCGCCCCGTAACGGGTCAGGCCGGCCAGTCACGCCCGCTTCGGCAACTGCGGGGTGACGGAGGAAGGCACTCTCGACTTCGATGGTGCCGATGCGGTGATCTGCGATCTTGATGATCTCGTCGGCACGGCCTGCGAACCAGAAGTAGCCGTCTTCGTCGACAGAAGCAGCATCGCCAGTGAAATAGACGCCAGGAATACGCTGCCAATAGTCGCGCGCGTAGCGTTCCGGCTCGCCCCAGAGGCCAGCAGTCAGCCCCGGGAAAGGACGGCGAATGACGACAACGCCACGCTCACCGGGGCGGCAGGGTGCCCCATCCTCTGGACGGACGATTGCAACGTCCATTCCGGGGAGCGGTAGACTTGCCGACCCCGGCTTGATGGGGAGCAACGCGATACCATAGGGATTGCCGATGACGGGTCCGCCAGTCTCGGTTTGCCACCAGTGGTCGATCACCGGGATACGGTTCTGGAAGACCTCCTTCTGCAGCCATTCCCAGGCGGGCGGATTGAGTACCTCCCCAGCACAGACAACTCGCTCGACCGAACTGAGGTCGTACTTCCTGGCCGGTTCGGTGCCGTACTTCATTAGCAGACGAACCCCTGTAGGCGATGTAAAGATGCCGGTTACACCGTTCTCTTCGATGATGCGGTAGGGTGTCTCAGCCGATGGATAATCGAGTGCTCCCTCGAAGGCGATCGATGTTGCGCCGAGGAGGAGCGGAGCATAAACGATGTAGCTGTGACCAACAATCCAGCCGATGTCAGAGGTCGCCCACCAAACGTCCGACTGCTTGAGACCGTGGCACCATTCCCCAGTGGAGCGGATGCCCACCTGATACGGACCATGTGTGTGGATAGCGAGCTTTGGCTTTGCTGTTGTGCCGGACGTCGCCAAAATGAAAGCAGGCTCGTTGGATTCCATCACCTCGTGGCGGTCGTCCTGGCCAGCGGCAAGGGAGAGGAAGTCCTCCCACCACATGTCTCGCTCCGATGTCATCGGAGGTGTGGCTGTCCCACGCCGGAGAACGACCACTCGCTCGACTGAGGGGACTCCGCTTGCCAGTGCCTGATCCACGATCTCCTTCAGCCGCACCTCGCGACCGCGACGCCAGGTGAGGTCGGTGGTGAAGACAAGTTTGGCACCGGCCAGGCTCAAGCGGTCGGCAAGCGCACCCGCGCCAAAGCCTGCGAAGACGACAATGTGGATTGCGCCGATTCGAGTCGTCGCCAGCATGAGGGCGATCGCCTCGGGACAGGTTGGCATGTAGATTCCAATGCGGTCACCGCGCCGGATACCAAGGCCACGAAGGGCTGCGGCGAGACGTCGGACGAGACGCCAGAGCTGGACATAGGTATACGTGCGGCGTTCGCCCCACTCCGTTTCAGCGATCAGCGCCGCTCGGCCGCCCTGGCCCGCGAGGATATGCCGATCCAGCGCGGCATAGCTCAGATTTGTAAGCCCGCCGATGAACCAGCGAAAGGTTGGCGGTTCCCAGGCGAACGGCTCATCCCACGTGCGGAACCAGAAGGCACGTTCTGCTGCTCGTGCCCAGAAGCGCACTGGATCCTCAAGTCCCTCGCGCCGCCAATGCGCGACGATCGGGTTGATCACCTCCATGCAGCACCTCCTCGCTGCTCGGACATCCTGTCACGCGCTGTTATGGGCAGTATAATGCGTCTGATTCGGACCTGTCGAGACGGTGAGGTGGTCAGGTGGACGATATCGTTCTTGGAAATGTCACCGAGTTCCTGAAGCACGTACCGCCGTTCCAGTTCCTGAGTGAGGAGCAATTGCGCCAATTGGCGCGTCGGATCGAGGTGCACTATTTCCCCCGCGGCTCAGCGTTGATCCGACGCGGTGAACGGCCACCGAACTATCTTTGGGTGGTCGTACGGGGTGGCGTGAAGAAGGCACTGCGGACTGCGACCGGCGAGGAGCATATCTTCGAAGTTGCGAGCGAAGGAGACCTCGTCGGCGTGCTGTCGTCTGTCAACGGGTTAGAAGGTCAACTGGACGATATTGCAATTGAGGATACAGTCTGCTATGCCGTTCCGCGTACTGTCGTCCAGGAGTTGATCGCGACCGAACCGGCAGTCGCGCGCTTCTTCTTAGGTGCTGTGCGGGAATGGGTGCGTACCAGCCTGACTGCGCTGGAGCGCCGGGAAGAGGCAGGTGACGGATCGCTCTTGCTTTCCGCGCCGTGTCGCTCCGTTGCTCGCCAACCGCTCCTCACGTGCACACCAGAAACGAGCGTCCGTGAGGCGGCGCGACGGATGAGTGCCGAGCGGGTCAACTCGATCGTCGTCGTCGATGCGCAGGGGGGTGGCATCGGTATTGTCACCGACTGGGACTTGCGCGAGCGGGTCATCGCACTAGGACGCGCACTGGAAACGCCGGTCAGGGAAGTGATGAGCACGCCACTGGTGACGATTGATGCCGATCAGCTGTTGCTTGAGGCGCTCCGCTTGATGATCGGGCGCCGCATCAACCACTTGGTCGTTACCGAGGAGGGCAGACCGATCGGCATGCTGACCGCGTTCGATCTCTTAGTGCAACAAGGGACGAGCGCGCTCAGCCTTGCTCGAGCGATTGACCGCGAAACGCGCACTGAACGGCTGGCGTATGTCTTGGAGCAAGCGCAGCGCCAGCTCTTGCCGTTCCTCCTGTCGCGAGGAATCCGGGCGAGCGAAGTGGCCCAACTTGTCAGCGAAATTAACGATCGCGTGATTGCACGTGTGTTGGCCTTGCTCGAACAGGAATTGGGACCGCCACCGGTGCCTTATTGTTGGCTTGTTTTCGGTAGTGAGGGGCGGCGAGAGCAAACAATTCGTACCGACCAAGACAATGGTATCGTGTATAGTGATCCGCCTGCGGGGCAAGAGGAGCTGGTCCGGGGATACTTCCTGCGGCTTGGGCAATGGGCCGTTGAACGTCTGGTTGCGCTCGGCTTTCCACCCTGTCCCGGACGGTATTCCGCTGATAATCCAGCGTGGGTGTTACCAGTGGACGAGTGGAAGCGGAGGTTCCGTGCATGGATGGCGGTGCCCGAGCCGCAAGCGGTGCTGAGTTCCCTCATTGTGTTTGATTTTCGCGGCGTTCACGGAGAACTTGCACTTGCCACGGAACTCCGCTCGTATGTCAAGCAGGAACTCGCGCATAGCCCTCGCTTCCTCTTCCATGTAGCAGCGCTTTCGACCGCCCATCCGCCGCCACTTGGTTTTCTCGGGCGGTTTGTCGTTGAGCGTTCGGGGGAACACAAGAACCAGCTTGATCTGAAGATCGGTGGGACAGGAGCAATTGTGAACCTTGTTCGACTCTTCGCACTTGAACACGGGATCGAGGAGACCAATACACTTGCCCGGTTACTTGCCTTGCGTGAAGCCCGGGCGATCGAGAGTCAACTTGCGGACGACCTCGCGCAGGCGTTCGAGTTCTTGCTCGGCCTGCGCGTGCGGGTACAGCTTGAACAGCTGCAGCGGGGCGAACGACCGTCCAATTTCGTAGATCCCCGGCAGTTCAGCTCACTCGATCGAACATTGTTGAAAGAGGCCTTCCGCGTCATTGGGAGAACCCAGGCTGTGGTTCGCGAACGATTCCATCTAGAACAGGCAGGGGAATGAGCGAGCAGAACGGTTGGCGTACCCGACTAGCTGCCATTCTGCGTCAACTTGGCATCGAGGGAGACCATCGTCACCTGTTTGAGGTTCGCTATACTGTCCTTGACGCTGAGATGACCGGTCTTGACATCGAGCATGACGAACTTTTGGCAATAGGTGCGATTCGCATGGAGGGTCCGCGCATCCTGGTTGCGGAGCGTTTTTATAGTCTGATTCGCCCGACTGTGCAGCGGTGGGGACGAAGTGTTCCGATCCATGGTATTCGACCTATCGACGTAGCTGAGGCCCCCGAGCTTCGTCTTGTGCTCCCAGAATTTTTCGCCTTTCTTGCTGGTACAGTGTTAGTGGGGCATGGCGTTGAGGTCGATCGGAAGTTTCTGGAACGTGCAGCGCGTCGACTGGGATTACGAGTCCCGCGTGCACTGTGGATCGATACGGGGCGTGTCGCGCGGTGGCTAACCTCGCATCACGGCACGTTTGTTGAGGCCGCGGCAGACCGTGGACGGTTCAGCCTCGAGGAGTTACTCACAGCGTATGATATTGAGTCGCCGGCGCGTCATCATGCATTGGCTGATGCCTTTCTGGCGGCACAACTGTGGCAGCGCTTACTCTTCGAACTCATTAACGAGCGGATTGAGACATTACGTGATCTTCGGCTCGTTGGCCTCTGCTAGCCAGCTCTCGACACCACAACGACGAGGACGACGCGCAGTCCCAAGAGCAGCAGAATCAGCGTCAGAGGGAGAGCGGCCGCTGGTGCGTCGGGTAGGAGGCGACGAAGTGGTCGATAAAGTGGCTCTGTTAAAAGGTAAAAGAGCTGGTGGATGACAGTTCGCCTCCCGCGCGTAAGCCAGTCAAGAACTGCCCGGCCAATGACGAGCCACATGGCGATGGCAAGCAGCCAGTTCAAGACGTTGATGATCTCTTGAGTCATTTGTCTCGTTTCCTCTCATGACAAAGCAACCGGGTACCGGGAAACCGGTACCCGGCAAGGAGATTGCTCTTCGACGGTCAGTCCTGTCCGGCTGGTGCCACGCCTGGCGCAGTACCCGGCGCTGTGCCTGGAGCAGGGAGACGCATCTCGCCAACAGGGATGCGCAGCTGATCGACCATATCCTGAATGTACTTTGGCGCTGGCGCAGTGGCCAAGCTAACGAGAATCAGGAGTATGAAGTTAGCCGCCATGCCGAAGATGCCGGCAGAAAGATGTGATAGCCCAAGCACGTTAAAGCGTGGATCGATATAGTTGCCCACGATGTAAACGACGCAGGCAATAAGGCCCCCGATCATGCCCGCAATGGCACCATTCGCGTTAGCCCGCTTCCAGAAGATACCGAGTAAGACCACAGGGAAGAAGGTGGAGGCTGCTAGCGAGAAGGCCCAGGCCACGATCTGCACGATGAGCGCCAAGCGCGGGAGAGCTGCCAGTGCAGCGAGTACCGCAGCGATGAGAATCATGATCCGGCTGACCAGGAATCGGCGGCTGTAGCTCGCGTTGGGGTTAATGATCTTCGCATAGATATCGTGTGCGACGGCAGTCGAAACGACCAGCAAGAGTCCGTCAGCGGTCGACAGTGCAGCTGCCAACCCACCAGCTGCCACGAGTGCCGCAATGGTGAAGGGGAGCCCTGCAATTTCTGGTGTTGCGAGGACTACAATATCACCAACAATGCGCAACTCGCTGTACTGGAGGATCCCGTCACCATTGGCGTCGTTGATGGTTAGGAGCCCGGTCTTAATCCAGCTCGCGGTCCAGGCTGGCAAGGAAGCAATGGGCTGGCCGACAACGTTCTTCAGCACCTCCCAGCGCGAGAAAGCCGCATACGCTGGTGCGGTGACGTACAGCAGCCAGATGAAGAAGAGTGACCAGCCGACACTGATCCGTGCCTCCTTTGGACTAGGGACAGTATAGTAACGAATAAGGATGTGAGGAAGTCCGGCGGTTCCAGCCATCAAACATAAGGTCAGAGCCAGAAATTCCCACGGGGTCCCGACCCAGTCTTTGACCGTAATCGGCTCCGGTGGTGTGAGTCCGATCTGCTTGAACGAGGCAATAGCACTGGCGTTGGAGAGCGCCTGCTTGAACGGCTGGACGTAGGAAGATAACTGCATGGCTTGTTCAAGTTGGGTTATTTCGCTGAGTGCGCGCCCGTACATGAGTTGTGGGAACGGCACTCCGGTCAGCTTGGCCGACAAGAAGGTCACCGGAATCAAGTAAGCGGTGATCAAGATGATGTACTGTGCGACCTGCGTCCAGGTAATGGACTTCATGCCCCCAAGGAAGGAGCAGACTAACACTCCTGCGAGTCCGACAAAGACACCAACTCGGTAGTCAAGACCAAAGAAGCGGCTCATAATAATGCCAACACCGGTCACTTGAGCTGTGACGTAAGTAAACGAGGCGATGATGGCGCAAATTGCTGCGACCAAGCGTGCCAGCCGGGCGCGCTCACCATAGCGTGTGGCCACGAAGTCTGGGATGGTGAACTGGCCGAACTTCCGGATGTAGGGGGCGAACAAGAGAGCCAAGAGCACATAACCGCCAGTCCAGCCCATGATATAGGCCAAGGCGTCATACCCGAGGAGCCAGAGCGTCCCTGCCATGGAAATGAACGACGCGGCGCTCATCCAGTCAGCTCCGGTCGCCATTCCGTTAAAGAAGGCTGGGACACGGCGTCCGGCCACGTAATACTCGTCAAGGCGACGCGTGAAATTGAGGATACCAATGAATGCATAGAGAGCAAGAGTCAGGAAGATAAACGCGTATCCGATAAATTGCGTCGGAAGCCCTGCACGCTCCAGAAGCAGTAACACAAGCGTGAAAATGATGAGGAAGACAAAGAAGGCACCGTAGTATTTGGCAAGACGCCGCCGGAAGGCACTGATCTGAGCACGGGTCAGCGGGGTGTAGCCAGCTTCCTGTGCCATACCTGCCCTACTCCTCTTCCTCGAACCCGTACTTCTTATCGATCACGTTGTTCATGGTCAGGGCATAGATGAAGATGAGAATCACGTAGATCGTGATCGAGAACTGGCTGGAGAGCCAGTATCCGAGTGGGAAACCAGTGAGGATTTTGATCTTGTTGAGGGATTCCGCAAATGGTGGGTGGAGGTAGGTTACCGCAAACCAGATCGCAAGGAGTGTGAGGATCAGTCGCCAATGTTCTCGCCAATAGGCCTCGAGCCGTGTTGTGTCACCCGCCGATGTGCTCGCCATTGCTCTTCCTCCTGCCCTCACGTCCTCACTCATTCTGGGTGATCGTCCCACCGTTGATCGGTCACCTCCAGTGGATCGTTGATCTGTCGCACGTACGGCGCTCCTCGGATCACCTCCTTTCCGGATGACCTACAAGGACTTGCGTGGTTGTATAGCCTCCGCCTTCCTCCGTGCTCTTTCACGATCCTCGATTCCCCAGGAGCGGTGCCTGGCCGATGAGATTGTGAGACTATCAGCTCTATAGCGGCTAGGCGACGCATTGTCAAGAGGTATCGAGTTATAGCGCAGATAACGGCTTCGTTATAGTGAACATACGGCTCTGAGAAGTCGCGCAGGCAATTCATTCCTGGCGGCGCCTTGCTGTTGGGCATAGTGGTCGGCATCTGGGTGACAGATCTGATGAAACAAACGCAGCGGCGCGCCTCGCGGGTAGGCCTGTGGTATCACATCAAAGATAGGGAGTAGCGGTCAGTGGTGTCGCATGACCTCCAGCGACCGCACAGCAGGCGGAGGGGTGAAGGGTGTCGACGCCGATCCGACGTCAGTATCTGGCGATCAAGCAGCAAGTTCCTGACGCGTTGCTCCTCTTCCGGCTTGGCGATTTCTACGAACTCTTCGATGACGATGCAGTGATTGCAGCAAAGGTGCTCGATATCGCCCTCACCTCACGGGAGCTCGGCCGTGACCAGCGGGTGCCGATGGCTGGTATACCAGCACATGCTGCCGAGCCCTATATCGCCAGGCTCGTTGCCGCCGGCTATCGTGTTGCCCTGTGCGATCAAATTGGTACGCCAGACGGTCGTCACCTCGTCGAACGCCGTATTACGCGTGTTCTGACCCCCGGAACCGTCACCGAGCCGTCGATGCTCGACTCGCGACGCAATACGTACATCGCGGCGCTCCTGCTCGATGAACTGCGCGCAGGACTCGCGTTTGCAGATCTCTCGACTGGGGAATTTGCAGCTACGGAATTGCTGGCAGGTTCGGCGGAGGAACTCCAGGCAGCAGTCGAGCGTGAGCTCCTGCGTGTAGGACCAGCTGAACTGCTCTCCTCCTCCGAACAACGTGCTCGTGTGCCAGATGTTGGCGCCTTCGTCACGATAACGCCGGAATGGATCTGGGGCGAGCGTTCGGCGCGTCGTGCGTTGCAGGAGCACTTCGGGGTTGAGTCGTTGGAGGCGTTCGGATTGGAGGAGCGGCCACTGGCGGTGCGTGCTGCTGGCGCACTCCTCCAGTATCTGGCCGAGACACAAGCGGGTCGACTTCCCCAACTCGACGATCTCGTCGTTTACCGAACTGACACGTACATGACGCTCGATGCCGCAACGCGCCGCAACTTGGAGCTCCTTGAAACGGTACGGGGTGAACAGAGTCGCTCTCTTGTTGCGATCCTCGACCGAACCAAGACCCCAATGGGTGCACGACTCTTGCGTCGCTGGCTGAACCAGCCGTTGCTCGACGTGAGGGCGATTTGCCAGCGACAGGCGCGCGTTGCAGCGCTCGTCGAAGAGACGATGACGCGGGTGCGCTTGGGCGAACTCCTCGGTGCGGTTGCGGATCTGGAGCGCCTCGCCAACCGCGTCTTGACGGAGCGTGTCACGCCAAGGGAACTCCGGCAGCTTGCACGTTCCTTGAGTGTGCTTCCTGATATCGCAGAAGCTGTCTCGCAACGAGACGAGTTGGCGAGTTTCAGTGCGTTACCCGATCTCTCTCCAGTTGCTCGATTGATTGAGGCAGCGGTCGTTGACGATCCGCCGGCCACGCTTGGCCAAGGACCAGTGATTCGCGCGGGATTCGCGCCAGAGCTCGATGAGCTGCGCGCACGGGCTCGTTCGGCTCGGGAATGGATCGCTTCGCTTGAACAGCGTGAGCGCGAGCGAACTGGGATTCGCTCACTCAAGGTCGGTTATAACAAGGTGTTCGGTTACTATATCGAGGTGAGCCATGCGAACCGGCACCTTGTACCCTCTGACTACCAGCGCAAGCAGACGCTCGTCGGCGCTGAGCGCTATGTCACTCCAGAGCTAAAGGAGTATGAACATCTTGTCCTCCATGCTGAGGAGCAGATTGCGGCACTCGAGGCAGACGTGTATCGTCGAGTCATTGGGGAAGTGGCGAGTTCGGCAGGACAGATCCGACGTGTGGCGCAGCTTGTCGCGGAACTTGACGTCTATCGGGCATTCGCTGAAGTCGCCGTCGAGCGTCGGTACACGCGACCCGAGGTTGACGAGAGCTTGATCCTCGAGATCAGCGGCGGTCGTCACCCAGTGGTGGAGACGACGACCGAACCAGGCCGTTTTGTGCCAAACGACACCCGCCTTGACGTCGAAGAACAGCAGATCATGATCCTCACCGGGCCGAATATGGCGGGAAAATCGACGTATCTGCGACAAGTGGCACTGATCGTACTACTGGCCCAGATTGGGTCCTTTGTACCGGCCGAGCATGCACGGGTCGGCATTGTCGATCGGATCTTCACCCGAATCGGCGCACAGGACGACATCGCTTCTGGTCAGAGCACGTTCATGGTCGAAATGGTCGAGACAGCTACAATCCTGCGCCAGGCAACGCAACGCTCGCTGGTTGTACTGGACGAGGTCGGGCGCGGTACGAGCACCTACGACGGGCTCGCAATTGCCCGAGCCGTGGTCGAATATCTCCACAATCATCCACGACTGGGTTGTCGCACCCTCTTCGCGACGCATTACCACGAACTGACCGAATTGGAGCGTGTCCTGCCGCGGGTCCGCAACTACCGGATGGACGTGTTCGAAGAGGGAGATCAAGTCGTCTTCCTGCACCGGGTTGTGCGAGGAGGCGCGGACAAGAGTTACGGCATCCACGTGGCACAACTCGCGGGTTTGCCGCAAGCCGTCATCCGAAGAGCGCGAGAGATCCTCGCTGATTTGGAAGAGACGCGGTCGAGCGAGCGCGTGCGGCGCCGGACCGCGATGGCGAAGGACCCGCCGGTAACGGTGCAGCTGACACTGTTCGGTGCTTCTCACCTGGTGGTTGAACGATTGAAGGCTCTTGAGCTTGACGCGATGACACCTCTCGAAGCACTGACAGTGCTGTACGAACTCCAGCGTCTCGTGCGCGAGGATGCTGCGAATCGCTAATCATCATGTGCAAGCGCATGCTTCAGCTGCTCCTGCGAGGAGGACGCAGCAGCCAGAGTGGGAGGAACGCGGACAGTGCGAGAGCAGCTGAAAGGGCGAACATCACGCGGGGGCCGAACATGCCATAGATCGGTGTGTACAGTGCGGGCGCGAGTCCTTGTATCAGGAAGCGGGCTCCCAAGAAATACGCCGATGCGGTACCACGGTGGCTGGGCGCCGCCTGGACGGCGAGGGTGCTGAAGGCGGTCCACGTGAGCATCGCTGCAAGACCAAGCGTCAGATAGGCTGCGGCGAAGACCCAGGGATGCGGGGCCGCGGCTATGACTGCGACGGTACTGCTTATGGCGAGAAGGCCGAGAGCAGCCCCGCGTTGCGCGCCGAAGCGCTCCAGCAGGAGCCCAGCTGGCGGCCCAAACAGAATTGCGCCGAGGCCGTAGAGAGACACGACGAGTCCGATCGTTGCGTAATCGAGCTGCCACAAGTCGCGCAGTGCCTGCCCGAGAAGATAGGCCGTACCCATGACGGCCGCATTCGCGAGAAAGGCGAGGGCGACCACTTGCGCAACTCCGCGATCGAGAGCAGCGACGAGTTCGCGGAAGGCGTGGCCGAGCGACGGCGCGCGCGGTCGGGGCGGTACGACGTGACCGTTTCGGTGGAACCAGACGAGGAGCCAGGCTCCAGCAATCCAGCTTACAAGCGCGACCGACACAAAAAAGAGTCGCCAGGACCAAGCCACGAGTAGACCCGCGATGAGCGGACCGATGAGATGGCCGGTCTGGTTGGCCGCAGAGAAGACCGCGATGGTCCGTGGCAGCTGCGTTGCCGGCAGTGCATCGCCGAGCGTTGCCAGCAGGATCGGTGTTGTGAAGGCATTGGTCACACCAAGCAAAAGGCAGCCGAGCACGAAAACACGCAGATTCGGTGCCAGAGCGCAGAGCAAAGCGGCCAGGCCGAATGATCCGAAGCCGGCCAGGATGACTACTCGGCGCGACGTAAGATCGGAAATGGTTCCCGAAAAGAACTGACACAAGCCAAAGGTCGCAAAATAGGCTGGAATGATCACCGAGAGTGCTGTTCGGTCAACATGAAAGACTCCCTGGAGAATAGGAAAGACGATAGGGAAGCCGCCGCCATTGTAGGGACCAATCAGTGAACCGAGATGGAATGGAGCGAGGCTCCACTGACTAAACCGCTGAGTCGCTGCTCGTCTTGACGAGCGAGTCGCCACTCCTCGCCTCCCTCGGCAAGTGTAGCGCTGAAGAGCGCCTGGGCACTGGGATGTTCATGAGTACAGAACAGCTCACGGGGCTCTTGGAACCGTGACGATCTTTTGCTCCCGATCGAGAACGGCAAAGGTCATCGATCCCATGGCTCGCTCCCAAACGACCAGTGGATACTCCGGCTCTGCGGATGATGCAACCCCTCGCGATTTCTAGGCTGCCGTCTCAAGTTCTTGGGACGTTCTCTCGCGGCGTCTTGATGATCGAGCGACGATTTTCCATACCACCTGGGCTTGCGACCACAGTGCAACCCTGTGTGTGATCCTCCGGGGATCGTTCCTGAGAGTTCGTGTTCCTCCCCGAGTTGCGGTTTCTTAGCTTGGGGAAAGCGAGCGGTTGCGTACTACCCGAACACGTGGGGCGCTGAAGAACGCCCTCTCCGCGTGGCCGTGCGTTCGTTTGCCACGTCGCGGCAAGTACGCGGAATGCTGGTCGCCTCCGGGCCGCGGGGAACTATGCGTCGTGCACAAAAGAAGCGAGCCAGATTGCGCGTAATGCCTGAGCACTGTACCCCCTGCTTCGGTACGCTGCACGAACGGAAGGGGGTGTCGGCGATGGCGACGGCGATTCGGTCTCGGACCCGAGAACCTCCGCAGGTGATGCCTCCAGGTTCGCCGGGAGTCATTCGTACCGCACTCGATGAGCTGCGACGGTGCAGCGGAAGGGAGCTCGACGATGAGCGATGGTGCGATCGCTTGGATGCTGATCTCCACAGCATTGGTTCTCCTCATGACACCGGCACTCGGCTTCTTTTATGGCGGGCTGGTTCGCTCAAAGAACGTGCTGAACACGCTGATGATGAGTTTTGCGGCACTCCCCCTCGTTGGTCTTACCTGGGCGCTAATCGGGTATTCCCTCGCCTTTGCACCGGGACTTCCGGTCATCGGTGACTTGTCCTTTGCACTGCTACGTGGTGTCGATGTGGCTGCGCAAGGACAAATTCCTCATGTCCTCTTCATGAGTTTCCAGGCGACTTTTGCCATCATCACGGCGGCATTGATCAGCGGGGCGCTCGTCGAGCGTATGCGCTTCGGTCCGTACCTCGTGTTTCTTGCCCTGTGGGCGGTACTCATCTACGCACCAATTGCTCACTGGGTCTGGGGCGGCGGCTGGCTGGCGAACCTCGGGGCACTCGACTTTGCCGGGGGAACGGTGGTTCACGTGAATGCCGGTGTGGCGGCTGCCGTTGGCGCGCTGGTGCTCGGCCAGCGACGTGATTACGGTCGTCAGGCGATCCTGCCGCACCATATCCCCTTCACCTTGCTTGGTGCAGCACTCCTGTGGCTCGGGTGGTTCGGCTTTAACGCGGGGAGTGCGCTTGCTGCAAATGAATCAGCAGCACTCGCGTTTACGAACACGATGCTTGCTCCAATGGCCACAGCACTCGTGTGGATGCTCTTGGACTTGGTTCGGACTGGGAAGGTGACAGCTGTCGGGGTGGCGACAGCGATCGTCGTTGGATTGGTGGCGATTACCCCTGCGGCTGGTTTCGTCGCACCGCTGTCGGCAATCGCGCTCGGTGCACTCGCCGCGTTTCCGAGTTACTTCGCTCTGGTGTGGCGGGCTCGTACCCGCTTGGACGATTCCCTGGACGTCTTCGCAGCTCACGGGGTGGGCGGCCTGACCGGAGCGCTACTCACAGGAGTCTTTGCCCAGGAATCCTGGAACGGGGTGACAAACGGGCTGCTCTTTGGTAATCCCATGCAAGTGGTGATCCAAGCGGTTGCTGTCCTTGCGGTCGCGGCGTATACCGCGGTTGGGACGTTCGTGATCCTCCGGGCGATCGCTGCGGTCACGGCGCTTCGGGTGCCGGATCTCGCTGAACGGCTCGGTCTGGATGTCAGCGAGCACGGTGAGCAGGCGTACACGAGCGGTGAAGGGGCGATCCTTCTCTTGCCCACAGCGCGGCCAGCGGAGAGCGGTGTACGCGTGGAGCCGAAGGTGAAGCAAGTTGGAGGAAGCGCATGAAGCTGATCGTGGCGATCATCCGACCCGAAAAGTTGAACGACGTCCTGGAAGCATTGTTTCGCGCTGAGGTGCGTGGCCTGACGATTTCAGCTGCTCAAGGCCATGGCGGGGAGATGGAACAGGTTGAAACGTATCGCGGCATGACCGTGAAGATGGAACTTGCGCCAAAAGTGCGTCTCGATATCGGTGTGTCCGATCACTTTGTGGAACCGACCGTGCAGGCGATCCTGGAAGCCGCTTGGACCGGACAGGTGGGGGACGGCAAGATTTTCGTCCTGCCGGTGGAGCGTGTGTACCGGATCCGGACGGGAGAACGTGACGAAGCTGCGGTGACACCAGTCGCATGAGTTCATCCAAGAACCTATCCCCACCCACCAACCGGCCCGCGGGGAGATCCCCCGCGGGCCGGTTGCGGCATGGGATGGATGGGAGGTCAGTCTGCAACAGCTCGGGCCTCGACGGGTCGCTCGCGCACGCGCCGTGTCGGCCGCTCCTCGACCGCTTCGATCGGAGGATGTGGAGCCACCTTCCAGAAGGCGGTGCGAAGCTCGTCCCAGCGTTCCAGAATCTCGCGGCCGCGTTGGCTCCCGGTGAAGGCGACATGCTTGGCGATGAGGGTGCGGAGCATCTCCTCGTCTTCGGCACTCAGGCGCTCCAGCTGCACATACTCGCGGTTCAGGCGTCCTGGGAAGACTCCTTCTGGGTCGAAGACAAAGGCGACGCCGTTCGTCATACCGGCTGCGAAGTTCCGCCCGGTTGGACCAAGGACAACGACGACACCACCGGTCATGTACTCACAACCGTGATCACCGACACCCTCGACCACTGCGATGGCGCCGGAATTGCGGACCGCGAAGCGTTCGCCGGCTTGTCCGGCAACGAAGAGTTCTCCGCCAGTAGCACCGTAGAGCACAGTGTTCCCGACAAGAACATGCGGCCGGTTCGGGTCGGCGGGCGGTTCGGGGGAGCGGACGACGATCGTGCCGCCACCCATACCCTTCCCAACGTAGTCATTGGCCTCACCGTTGAGGATGAGTGTCAGGCCGTGCCAGCACCAGGCGCCGAAACTCTGACCAGCCTGGCCGGTGAGTTCGACGGTGACAAGGCCTTCAGGTGCACGCTCCCTGCCAAAGCGCAGCGCGAGCTCCCCGGCCAGACGGCCGCCGACCGCCCGATTGTGATTGCGTACCGTCGTGCTGATGCGGACTGGCTGGCGCTGCTCGAATGCCGGACGTGCCTGCTCAAGCAGCCATTCGTCGAGAGCCGGTCCGGTGAGGTCATGGAAGATATTGCGGTCATACAGACAGCGACGCGGAGCGTTCGGGTCCGCCGGTACCGCGAGCAGTGGCTGGAGATCGAGCGTCGCGGCTGGCCCATCGAGTTGGTCAATAACGGAGAGCAACTCGACGCGCCCGACGATGTCGTCCAGGCGCCGGGCTCCCAGCATAGCAAGATACTCCCGTACCTCCTCGGCCAGGAGCGTGAAGAAGTTGATAACGTGCTCCGGCTTACCAGCGAACCGCTTGCGGAGATCTTCGCGCTGTGTCGCGATACCGGTTGGGCAAGTGTTCAGGTGGCACTGTCGTGCCATGTCGCAACCGATGGCGACGAGTGCAGCGGAGCCAAATCCGAACTCCTCCGCACCGAGTAAGGCCGCGATCACGATGTCTCGTGCCGTTTGCAGACCGCCATCGGTGCGGAGTCGCACTCGGCTACGCAGATCGTTGAGGACAAGTGTCTGCTGGGTTTCGGCCAGACCGAGCTCCCATGGGACACCCGCGTACTTGATCGAAGAGAGTGGCGAGGCGCCTGTGCCGCCGCTATGGCCGCTGATGAGGATGTAGTCGGCATGGGCCTTGGCGACACCGGCCGCAATAGTGCCCACGCCGGCTTCGGCTACCAGCTTGACGCCGACCCGCGCGCGCGGATTGACCATTTTGAGGTCGTAGATCAGCTGAGCCAGGTCTTCGATACTGTAGATATCGTGATGCGGTGGCGGCGAGATCAGCTGGATACCAGGAATTGCATGGCGGAAGCGCGCAATGATCGCTGTCACTTTGTGGGCAGGCAGCTGACCGCCCTCACCTGGCTTGGATCCCTGGGCGATCTTAATCTCGAGTTCCTCCGCACGCACGAGATACTCGGCTGTCACGCCAAACCGTGCGCTTGCGACCTGCTTAATCTTGTTGTGCGGAACATCGGTTCCCTCTTCGTAGTACCAGTCCGGATCCTCACCGCCTTCGCCGCAGTTGGAGCGTGCCCCGATCCGGTTCATGGCGATAGCGAGGGTCCGGTGTGCCTCTGGAGAGAGCGCTCCCAAGGACATTGCCGTCACAACGAACCGCTTGCGGATCTCCTCTGCCGGCTCGACTTCGTCAAGCGGGATCGGCTGTGTCGGACGGAACGTCAGGAGATCACGCAAGGCCATTGGGCGCCGATCCTGCACCAGCTGCACGTACTGCCGGTAGGCCTCACGATCACCGGTCTGGGCTGCCTGCTGGAGGGCACGGACGTTCATCGGGCTGAAGGCATGGTATTCACCGTCCTTACGGAAGCGGACAAAGCCCCAGTCGGGTAGCCGATCGATCGGCTCAGTGAAGGCAGAGGCGTGCCGCTGGAGCGCGCGCTCGGCAATTCCCGCCAGGTCGAGCCCACCGAGACGCGACGGAGTTCCGGTGAAGAACTGATCGACCACGTCCTGAGACAGACCAAGGATCTCGAACAGTTGAGCACCCTGATAGCTCGCAAGCGTGGAGATCCCCATCTTCGACATGATCTTCAAGAGCCCATACTCGAGCTGCTTGACATAGCGCTTCGCGAGCTCGTCAGCGGACAGCTGCTCAGCGCCACGGGTGCCAGCGAAACTGCGGGCGACGTGCAGTGCCAGATACGGATGAACCGCCGCTGCACCATATCCGATGAGGACCGCGGCCTGGTGTACGTCCCAGACATCACCTGTGTCGCAGACCAGTGAGGCACGCATCCGCTTGCCGACCCGGATCAGGTGGTGGTGCACGGCGCCGACAGCAAGCGGCATTGGGATCGGTGCATGCGCGACGTCGACATCACGATCGCTTAGGATCAGGATGCTGGCGCCCTCGTCAATCGCCTGCTCGGCACAACGGAGGAGCTCGGCCAACGCTCGCTCGAGTCCGGCTGGACCGTCAGCGACCTTGAAGACTGCGCGCAGTGTCCGAGCTTTCAGCTCTGGATGATTGGCGAGCGCAGCCAGCTGCTCCTCGAGCAAGATTGGGCTCGGCAAATGGAGGAGCCGTGCGTGTTCCGGCGTTTCGGTCAGGAGACTGGCGCGCGGCCCCAGATAAACGTCGAGCGACATGACCAGCTTTTCACGCAGTGAGTCGATTGGCGGGTTCGTCACCTGAGCAAAGCGCTGGCGGAAAAAGTGGGCCAATGGGCGCGGAAATTCGGAGAGGACAGCGAGGGGAGTGTCGTCGCCCATCGACCACAGCGGTTCTTTGCCCTCTACGGCCATTGGTTGGACGACAAGCCGCTGGTCCTCCGCGGTAAAGCCAAAGGCGACCTGCCGACGAAGCCAATCGTGCTCCTTAACCTCGTGTCCGTTTCCGTCGAGCGAGCTCGGCACCAGGTGCACGCGGTGCTGAGCGATCCACTCTCCGTAGGGGCGCCGCGCTGCGAGGAGCTGTTTGATCTCATGGTTCCGGTACACTGTGCCGGTCGCGGTGTCGGCAACAAGCATCTGCCCTGGGCCGAGGCGACCGCGTTCGATGACGCGGCGCGTGGAGAGATCAATGACACCTGTTTCGCTGGCAAGCACGACCAACCCGTCCTCTGTAATTGAGTAGCGGGCTGGTCGTAAACCGTTACGGTCGAGGACCGCGCCAGCGACGCGCCCGTCAGTAAAGGCAATCGCCGCGGGGCCGTCCCATGGCTCCATGAGTCCAGCGTGGTAATCGAAGAACGCGCGCACCTCGGGAGCGAGGTCGTCCATATGCTCCCACGCCTCCGGGATGAGCATGGCGACGGCGTGGACGATGTCTCGGCCCGAGAGTTCCAGGAGCTCGAGCACTTGATCCAGGCTCATCGAGTCGGAACCTTCGGGATCGATTAACGGCAGCAGCTCTGAGAGTCGGTCGCCCCAAAGTGGCGACGAAAGTTCCGGCTCGCGGGCGCGCATCCAGTTGCGGTTCCCTTGGAGGGTGTTAATCTCACCGTTGTGCGCGATCCGGCGGAACGGCTGGGCGAGTTGCCAGGTGGGGAACGTGTTGGTGCTGTACCGCTGGTGGAAGAGGGCGAGGGCACTCTCCATCAGTGGATCCTGGAGATCTCGGTAGAAAGCTGCCAGATCGCGTGCCACGAAGAGGCCTTTATAGACGATCGTTCGACAAGACAGTGAGGGAACGAAGAAGCCGCGGATCCCGAGTTCCTTGGCACAGCGTTCCGCTCGCCGGCGGGCCAGATAGAGACGGCGCTCGAACTCCATTTCGTCGATCCCCGCCGGACGGGCAGCCATGACTTGCTCGATGTGGGGCATCGTCTGTCGTGCTTGCTGCCCGAGCACGGCGGGATCGACTGGTACCACGCGCCACCAAACATCGGAGATGTCCTGTGCTCGGAGAGCAGCAGTCAGTTCCTGTTTGCAGCGCTCGCGTTCGACCGCATCCAGGGTCGGGAGAAAGACCAGTCCTGCTGCGAGGCGCTCCGGCTCAACCGTAACGCCAGAAACGCGGGCGAGTTCCCGGACCAGCAGCTTGCGCGGTAATTGCACAGTCACGCCAGCGCCGTCACCGGTTTTTGCATCGGCTGACACGGCGCCGCGGTGCGTGAGATTGACGACTGCTTCGAGCGCATAGCGAACGATCTCGTGGCTGGGTTTGCCACAGAGGTCGGCAACGAAGCCAGTACCGCACGCGTCGTGCTCATAGTCCGGCCGGTAGAGTGGTGCGCCGACGATCTGTTCCTCGCTGCTCACACGCATCATCGCGTCGATAGCTCCTTCCCTCTGCGCTGAGGTCGTCGCTCCCAATGCACTGAGCGACGGTGATTCGACCTTTCAGCGAACGGATTCGCCTGTTGGCAAACAATGCGAGAACGTCAATGCCCCGGTCGCGAGCTCCGGTCGGGGAGACCGGAATTATCCGACGCGCAAGTTACCTACGCGCCCTCGCCCGGGGCCTGTGAGGTACAGAACGCCTCAGGGGAAAGCTGCGGAATGCCAGAGTGGAACTCTGCTGCACCTGTGATGAGGGCACTTGCCGCACCGTTGCAGCCATTCCGGTTCCTCCTCCATCGCTCGCGCACCGTTGCGCGGGCAGAAACCGCGAGGACCTCAGCTGGGTACTATAGCAGGCAATCGGATCGACCGCAAGACCCTTTTACGGAATCGATTCAGCCATGAAGCAACGCGGTAGACTCTTGTGTCTGTCCCGCCTCCAGTTTGGCAGCCGGGAGCTGTGTCCTTGACCGCTCACTCTCGGCAAGGGCATTGAGACGCAGCTTGTCTCACGTTGGAAGTATCTCGGGTCTCAGGATATTCGTGGAGTACGAGCGGGAAGTTTTCTCGTCTCATGCCCCTGCCAATCAAGACTACCCAGAGGAGCACGCTGGCGGTCCCTTTCCCCTGGCGCAGGTCTATGGGGGCAGAGCGACGGGGCAGGCGCCAGCGTCACACGGTAGACAAGTGCTGAGGATATCGCGGTATGCTCGCGTTGGTTTCGCCGGGGGTCGATGATTGATGACCTTCCTTCGTTGGCGATAACCGAAAACTGCGCGATCGACGATCGCGGATGTGGAGGTGGCAGGAGGGAAGTTCTCCTGATCGTAGCGTTGCGACTTTGGACGAGTGAGCTTATGCCGATGGGGTCCCGTCATATCAGTCCCTTGTCGAATTCCGTGCTCTGTGGGACACTCTGACCGTGCTGATCGGTGGTGCATGGTTGAGGAATCTTGCACCGGCCGGTTTGCTCCTGAGATGGGACGGCGAGACGCCGCGGAAAGTCATGCGGGGGTATCGGTATGGGTGATGGGATGGTCATACATTCGGAGCCACAGACGGCGCAGGACTTTGAGCAAGAGGCGCTGAAGCACGTTTGGATCCACTCGGCGGAATGGATTCGCCTGGCTGAGGAGCGTGGTTTTCGGGTCTTTGAGAGAGCTCACGGGAGCACGCTCGTCGACGTTTACGGTCGCGAGTATATCGACGGTCTATCCGGCTTGTGGGTTGTAAACGCAGGGCACGGTCGACGCGAAATTGCTGAAGCAATGGCTGAGCAGGCTGCAAAGGTGGCCTATGTGTCCTCGGCCAATCATACGACCGTGCCGACAGTTCGCCTGGCCCACGAGCTCGCGGTGCGGCTTCCTGGAGACCTTAACCGTGTCTTCTTCTGTTCCGGTGGTTCGGAGGCGGTGGAGAGCGCGATCAAAATTGCCAAGCAAGTTCAAGCGATGCGGGGTTATCCCAAACGGTACAAGATCATCGCACGGCGCGGAAGCTACCACGGTATGACCTATGGCGCGATGACGCTGACGCAGTCGCGCAACGAAAAGTTCTTCGGGCCATTCATGTACGGGGTGTACTACGTTCCCTCGCCGAACCGGTATCGCAATGACTTCGGGCTAGAGGGCGAGGAAGGGGATCTCATGTGTGCGAATTATGTGGAACAGGAGATCCTCTACCAGGATCCCGAGACGGTTGCAGCGGTGATCGGTGAGCCGATCTCGACGTCGAACGGGGTCCATGTTCCCTCGCCCAAGTACTGGCAGCGTCTCCGGGAGATCTGCGACAAGTACGGCGTGCTGCTCATCATGGATGAGGTCATCAATGGCTTCGGCCGTACCGGGAAGATGTTCGCAGCGGAGCATTTCGGGGTCGTTCCCGATCTGATGACGATGGCGAAGGGAATTACGTCCGGGTACGCGCCAATGGGGGCGGTGGCCGTGCGCGACAGCGTCTTCGAAATTTTCCAAGAGCAGAAGGAGGTTCCGCTCGGTCACTTGTTGACGTTCGGAGGTCATGCCGTTGCAGCAGCTGCTGCACTGAAGAACCTCGAGATCTTCGACCGTGAGGGGCTCGTGCAACAGAGTGCGGAGAAGGGTAAGTACCTCCTCGAGCAGCTGAAGGGACTCCTCCGCCATCCGACTGTCGGCGATGTCCGTGGTCTAGGGTTGATGTGCGGCATCGAGCTTGTGAAGAGCAAGACGACAAAGGAGAAGTGGCCGCGGAACAGCGCCTTTATCAAGGCGTTAGAACGGCGGATGAATGAGAAGGGCTTGCTGACGCGTGTCTGGGAGATTGTCCACGTTGCGCCGCCGTTGGTCGTGACCTACGAGGAACTCGATCGGATCGTTGCGATCATCGATGAGGCACTGGCCGAGACCGAAAACGAGTTCGCGAGCGAGATTTCAGACTGAGCCGAGTCCTCGTGCGTCAACCCGCGACGAGGCGTTCGAGAAGTCCCGCAAGGCGTTCGGGGTCGAGCGCCTCGTCGCGGATGAGGTAGCGGATGCGCCGTTCGCTATCGAGGATGTAGCTCACGGTGGTGTGCGCAACTTCGTACTGTCCATCAGCGAGAGGTTGACGCACGACGGCAATCGCGAAATCTGCCCAGACCGGTTCCAGAGCACTTGGATCTCCGGTGAGATAGAGAATTTGATTCTCGAACCCATTGGCCTGCAGGTACTGTTGCACACGCGTGGGCGTGTCCCGCTCGGGATCCACCGTGATTGCGATGATATGCACCTGGTTGCGGACGTTCTGTGGAAGCCGTTGATACGTGGCCACCAACTTCCTCAGCGTCAAAGGGCAGGTATCCGGACAACTCGTATACACGAAGGTCACAATGAACGCGTGACCTTCCAGACTTGAGAGGCGTACCGTCTTGCCGGTCTGATCGAGTAATGTGAAGTCAGGGGCAGGTCGACCGTCGAGCTCAAGCGCCCATTCGATTGCGCGCTGCGCCTGATACCAGCGGACCGCGTACACACCTCCAGTGCCAATCAGTGCCACAATCGCGAGGACCCAGAGTGTGATGCGGATGCGTCGCAACATTACGGCCTTCCTTTTCTTGCTTGCGTCGAGCTAGTGGTTCGGGTGTTGCGACTCCCTCCCCCGAAAAGCCACCAGAGGAGTGGAATCGTCGTGACCGCTACAGCTCCCCACAACCACCAGGAACGCCACAGTGAAGACGTCGCGCGTTCCACTGTAACATCGAACGCGACTGAGCCAGCTCCTCCGGGAGCCCGAATAGCCAACTCGATTCGATACCTCCCGGGTTGATCGACCGGAAACTCGGCCGCGTAGTAGAGCTTATTCGTCGCTTGCTCGCGCGTCACTGGATACTTTTGGGGCGAACCGCCATTCAAGGGAGTAATCGTGAGCAGAATCTCGGCGTTCTCGACGATCGCCTTATCCTCCTGACGTTGCAGAAGAACGCTCACATCCACGATTCCCGTCTGAAGCGGCACCGGACTCGTGAAGACCGTGACCTCGTATGGTCCGATGGGGTAATTGGCCACCCGCACCTGCCCACCATTCGCAAGGACGGTCTCTGGCATAAGGATAGTGAACAGGAGTGCGAGCGCAATAACTGCCAGAGATCGAGGCTGTGTCCGCTTGTTGGGTACTGGAGTACGGGAGACGGAGCTGCCTCGGTCAGCTTGCCGGCCCTGCTTCGAGCCGTGGGTGGGAAAGGGCTGGTGCGGGAGGCCCACCAGCCCTCGGGGCCTGCAACTCCGCTGGCGGTGATTGTTTTGCATCCTCTGGTTTCCGTTTCATCCTAGCAGTGTCCCGCGCATCTCCATGGGCTGGCCGAGAAGCCAAACACCGAAGAGAAAGAGTGCCATGTGGAGGACAAGCCAGGGAAGGACCGCAAGAAAGCCAAGCTGGAGTTGGCGGCCGAGCGCCAGTGCCCAAAGGGCCGATCCGAAAAATCCCGCAGCAAGCATGAAGATGACCACTTCGTAGACTGTATTCATCGGCAGAAGGCTGGCAAGCTGCCAAGCGGGCTGACCGAGGAGCGCAGCTCCGAATACATCGAAGACAAAGTTTTGGGTCAGGGGTACGACTGTCAGCGCGCCGGTCAAGAAGTGAAAGAGGTAGTGAGCCGTCCACATTCCAAAGCCAAGCGGAGCAAGGGAATACACAAATCGCTGAAATCCCCACCACCGCGAGGGTGCTCCTGTGAGAACGCTTGTGACGAGCCCGGCGAGCATCGCTGCAACCGCCAGGAGACCGATGCCGCCCAGGAAGATGAATGCGAGCAAAACGCCTTCGCTGGTAATACGCAGCGTCTGACTGAGCCAGCTTAAGAACTGGTAGACGGGGCTCACCATGCCGAAGGCGTTGAGAAAGCCTAGCCCGGTGAGGCCGAGGACAAGAAGCATCCAGTCCGGACGATTGCTCAGGCGCCCAATACCGGACCGGTTCACACCTGGATCGAGTTCTGACATTAGCGGGAGGCGGAGCCGTACAGTCACGTTCTGGTATGGGCAGGCATGCACACAGTCAAGGCAGAACGTGCAGTCGAGGTTCCCAACCTTGCGTGGTTGGAAGAGGCCAAGCTCGCAGCCGCGCTGCACCAGTTTCCCTTCTGAATCAACATGTCCGCGAATACAGTCCTTCGTCACGCAGCTTGCGCAGACTCCATGGTCACGGATTGTGACAACAGACGGTGAAGCCAGTGAACCAAGGAAATTGAATTGGCCGATGGGGCAAACATGTTTGCAGAATGCTGCACCTCGGAAGAACCCGTCAATCACAAACGCGGCCGCAAAATACGCGATGATCACCCAGGCAGTCAGCCATGGGCTTGCCCACAGGTCAAACACCTCGTAGGCCCAAAAGAAGACTACCAGAAGCACGAGCGCCAGCCATTTCCCCGGAAGCCAACGGGGCCAGGCGCGGCGTGGTCGGAAGAGTCGCTGAGCGAGGCGCCGCGGAAGCAGAAAGGGACAAGCGAAACAGAAGAGGTTTCCAGCCAGTAACAATGCCAGCACCACGAGCCCACGCCAATGTACCCACGGCAGGACACCGGCGAGATTCTTGGGGGCGAGGGGTGGTCCGAAAAATCCATCATAAAGGACAAGCAGAGCAAGAATCAGCAGTACAGCCTGCGCGCTCGTTCGGGCATGTCGCCAGCGGAGCCAGGGGCCGAGAATCGGCCAGTGTTGCAGATCGCTCCATGATCCGAGGGTACGGTGTCTATGCGCTTTCTGGGCGGTCATGGAGAACCTCCTACGGTGTAGGGGTTACTTTGGGGCTATGGTCATGACCGGGAGTTGTGGGCAACTGCCTACTTGACCGAACACCTGAGATCGTCGTGCGGGCTTCGAACGCTTGTCCATTCCTTGTTCCGCGGACGATGATGATCCAGTCTCCGGCCATGGTGAACTCGAAGTTTTCTGTCCGGTAGACTCCATCACCTTCTTCGCGGGCTTGCACGATCACCGGCTTCATTCCAGCGTGGGACATCGTGCCTTCGACCTCAACGGAGCCAAGACCAGCAAGAGTCTGCCCGCGTTCATCACGGAGCCGCAGGCGGAGTTCGGCGGGACCGACTTGGGGTGGTGATGGCTCGACGGACACGATGTCAACCATGACCTCGGAGCTCCGTTGGCCACGTTGGCACACGGCCAGGCTGCTGGCCAGGACGACCAGAAGGAGAACCGAGATGAGAAGTCGGATAACCGACATGGTACCTCCTCCGAAAGAGTGCCAAAACGCCACGGCAGACGATCATCCAGCTTGCGCGGAGGAGGCGAATCAGGTTCGTGCTGTCGACCGAATGGCGCGGGGGGTGAGTGGCCAGCACACGGTGTACGGCCGTCACCCCGAGGGAGCTGAATGAGAACGGGAAGAACCGCAATGGTCAGCGTGAGGATGGGGTTGCCACCCAGCGCGAGGAGGTTTACGTCCTGTGGATCGTACGTCGTTTGCGAGCGCAGTGGCCCATGATGATGACCGGGAAGTTCGAAGAGGGCGTGTGGGTGAGGAAAATCCGCACCGCAAGTGCAGACGGTGGGGAAGAGAAGAAGTCCCAGGCCTGTCGCCAGAACTGCCAACAGTGTGAGCGTGGTTGTTGCGCGTTGCGTCGTCGTCATCGTATTTCCTGCCCGCACGTGCGGCAGGCACTCATACTAGTGTACGGAATTGTGTTGGATTCATGCCTGCTGTGCTGAAAGCTTCTGGGTCCACACAGAAGAGCCGGACGCAGTCTGTGAGGGAAGAGGTCTCTCCCCGCGAGCGATCGCGACGGCTGCCTCGGCGAGCAGGCGGGTGGGGTCGACAATCGGTACGGAGAGCGCGCCCTCCGGAAAGACCAGCGGGAGTTCCGTACAACCAAGCACGAGGGCGCGAGCGCCGCAATGGACGAGCCAGCTTGCCGCAGTAAGCGCCAACTCAGTGGTTTCGGTGTCCAGCTTCCCGGCTTTGACGCGGCTGATCGCGTTGGTGACCAGCGCCTGATGCTCTGAGTCAGGAACGAGCGTCTCGAGACCGCGATGGGCGAGTGCTTCCTGGTAGAGACGGCTTGCAATCGTTCCGGCAGTCGCCAGGATACCTACCAGTGACCCAGCAGGCACGAGACGACTCACTTGTTCAGCTGTCTCTTCGATCATGCTGATGATCGGAATCGAGATCAGCTGCTGCACGGCGGCAAGAAACGCGTGTGCGGTGTTGCACGGAACGAGAAGCAAATCTGCGCCAGCCGCTTCCAGCCGTTGGGCACTGGCTATGAGCCAGGGAGTTGGGTCAGGACCGTTGCCGAGAAGCGCAGCGGTGCGGTCCGGGATGCGTGGGTCGGCATCAATGATCACATGCAGATGATCCTGGTCACAGGTGGCCGGTGTGAGTTCAATGATCTTACGGTAGAGATCGACGGTTGCGAGAGGGCCCATCCCGCCGAGAATCCCAATTGTATAGCGCTGCATCATCCCCTCCGAATCACTGCACACGCTTACCTAACTCGAGGATAACCGAACCCCCACTGAGGACGAGGGTTGCTTGTGTCGGGTGCCAGGATCACCAGGGGAATTGTGTATTCGCAGGAAGATGCGTCGGGCGCACGCTGCGGACAAAGGGCAAGTCTCGTAAGGCGGACGGTCTGAAGCATCGCGCACACCGCAAAAGAGACATTCTTTGACATCGATTTCGGTCACATCGGCGCTCTACGAGGCAGTGGGAAACTGCGTCGCGAACTATTCCGCCATCGGGGTCGCGGTCGTTGAGCTCGAGGACGATCGAGCGGATAGGCAACCGTACCTCGGTCGGCTACGGTTGTTCCTTGACGAGCGGGCTGCCGACACGCAGGATCGTGTTCGAGAGACAGATCGGGGGAGCCGATGTTCATTGATCTCAGCTTTTTCGAGGTGGACGAGGGGATGCAACCGGAATTCGAACAAGTCTTCCGCGTCTTGATCGCTGCTGCTCGGGAGGCCGAAGGGTGCGTTTCTTCCGAACTGGTACGCCTTGACGAAGAACAACGCTATGTGTGGGTCGAACGCTGGGTGAGTCGGGAGGCGCATAACGCCTTCAACCAGCGTCTCTTCGGTGAGCTCCTGCCGCGCTTGCCAGAGTTCGAGCGCTATGCGCGGCGTCTTGTCGATCGGGACGCCGAGGGGTATGTGGTGATCTGAGAGACGCTTTGCTCTGCTGGACTTTGGTGAGGGACACGATTTGCGACGAGCTTGGTCTCAGGAAGGCTGGCGAGCCTCCGACGCGGCAGAGTGATCAGCGTCGAGCACCTGCATTGCGACAGAAGGTACAGGCAACCGGAGTGCGGTTGTCTCTGACGCTCAGAGGAGAGAGCTACACCACAATGGTGCGTCGTCGATCTCGCCCACCAGTGGGCTGGCGTACCGCCGAAACGCATCCGTCACTGCGTGCCCATCGGGGGCAATAAACGCATCAGGAACGCGCCGTTCACGACCGGCGAGGACGTCAAGAGGAATGGGTTGGAGGGCAATGCGATAGGGGTTGTCGCTCAGCCGCTCGATCCCAACCGAGCAGCCACTGTGTCCTGCACCTGCCCACTGTGCGGCAGTCCAGCCAACCAAACGGGCTTCCTCGCGGTCGAGGGGTACGATTCCGGGAATGAAGGAGCGGGCGAGTGCGCCGGGACGGATGACACGAACTCGTCGTCCAGAGCGTCTCTCCAGAGCTTCTGCGAGCACCTCTGCTGGACTGGGCGGATAGACGTGCCCATGAGGGTCGACCCATCGGACCGCAGACCCAGCGATCGGCGTCCCGGATGCGTCGCGCAGTGTTTCGGGGAGAGCCGCGACGAGCCAACCGAGTTGTTGCTGCGCGGTGAGAAGCTCCTCGATGAGTGCCTCTCGCGAGAGCGGTGGGCGTTCCGGTAGGAGTAAGCGAAGATGTGGCCGGAGGTCTTGAGGAGTGGCCAGCGCACACGCGGCGACGAGCCAACCGGCGTTCCGACCTTGGACTTCGATGAGGGTAAAGGAATAGAGCTCCCGAACAGACCAACTGTCAAGAAGTAGGCCCTGTGTTGCGAAGGCAAGAAAGCGTGCCGCTGATGGATAACCTGGTGTGTGATCGTTTCCTGGGAGATCGTTGTCGATCGTCTTTGGAGCGTGGACAACAGCGAACGAGAAGCCAGCGCGGGTTGCAGCCGAAAGGAGTAGCTGTGCAGTCTCGGCCGTATCGTTCCCGCCGATCGCGATGAGCGCGGTTACCCCAAGCCTCCGTAAGCGCTCAAGGATCAGATTGCTTGCCTCATCGTTGAGTCGTTCACGCGACGTGCCCAGCGCGGCGCCGGGCGTGCGAGCGAGTGTCTCAAGCTGCCGTTCGTCACAGGATGTGAGGTCGACCACGTCATGCGCGAGCAGACCTGCCACCCCGCGGCGAGCACCGAGCACACGCGCGAAGCCCGCACTACGCGCACCCTCAATAACTCCTGCCAGGGTGGCGTTCACCACAGCGGTTGGTCCGCCACTCTGGAAAACGAGTAACGCCTCCCCTCGCATTAGGAGTCTCCATGTGCTGGGAGAATACGGAACAGTCGCAAGGCATTCTCTGCAAGAATTTTACGCTTGGCGTGTGGGGAGATCGGTAGTTCTTCGATCACGCGCGGGGCGCGCTCAATATCCCCGACTTGATGTGGATGGTCACTACCGAGGAGAAGACGGTCTTCGCCAACGAAGGCGAGACCAAGAAGGAGACACGCAGGGTCAAAGAGGACCGTGTCGAGGTACATCTCACGAAAATAGTCCATTGGATCACGCTGGAGGCGACCGCGCAGTTCAGGATAGGCACGATAGCCGCGCTGCACGCGCTCGGCCAGATACGGGAGCGTCCCACCGAGGTGGGTCTGGATCAAGGTGAGACGCGGGAACCGATCAAGGACACCACCGAGGACCATGCGAACAGCGACCATGGTCGTGTCGTAGGCGAAGCCGAGAAGGGCTACCAGCCGATAGTCGCTGAGGTAGTCGGCGAATGCCGGTGCGGTTGGATGAATCATGAGCGGAACGTCGAGTGCCTCAGCTGCCTCAAAGACCGGCCAGAACTCCGGTGCATCGATGGGACGCCCGTTGACGTTCGAGAACACCATGGCTCCGACGAGACCAAGTTCGCGGACTGCTCGTTCAAGTTCGTACGCAGCGACTTCCGGAGTCTCAAGCGGAAGTGTGGCCAGACAGCGAAACCGGTCAGGATAGGCACGCTGAATCCCTGCAAACTCGTCATTGATGATCCGTGCCAGCGCTATGGCCCGATCAGGGCGCTCGACATGGACGCCAGGGGTGGTCAAGGAGAGTATCGCCATGTCGATCTCTGCACGTGCCATGTCCTGTAGGCGTGCCTCGAGCGAGTGGTGTGCAGGAGCAAGGACGTTATAGTCGCCCGCATAGTGCAGCACGAGATTGCCCGCCTCATCGCGAACCAACAGTGCGTGATCACTTGTGCGCTCGATCTCGCGCAGGTACCCTGCCGGATAGAAGTGCGTGTGGCAATCGATCCGCACAAGTCCGTCACCCTCCACTGGCAACAGCGTCCAAGCTGCCTTGCCACGGTAGCATAACGAACGTCTTGTGAAAAGGGCGGTACCGCTCTGGTATTGTGCTTCTTGTCCTTGGACGAAACTGCCTCGCCCTGTTCTCCTGGCGACGGTGATTCTCGAGTACCACGCGATACAGGGGGCGGTTCGTACCACGTGCGAAAAACCGAGACGACGTTTTGCCGGACACGCGGTGTGCCACAGCCTTTCAGGGACGCCGCAAACGGTGCACCGCGACCGTAACGGTGGTGTCGCTTGCATCAGGCCAGGGGCCCGGCCAATACTCGACGTCGTCGTGCCATCCCATTGTCCGCAACCGTTCGACGAACATGGCTGCCGTGCGACGTCCTGGCTCGGCGAGCCAGAGCGCGCCACCTGGGGTGATCATGCGTTCGACGAGGGCAAGGAGCGGTACGATGTCCCGCTCTTCGTAGAGGACGTCGGCTGCCAATACCAGGGGTAGGCTTGTCGATCCGACCAGCGCCAAGAACTCGGGTGACGGCTGTCGCCAATTGAGACGCCATGTGGCGGGCGCGCGGCCGGTGTTCTGAAGACAGTTCCAGTGGGTCAGGAGCAAGGCCTCGGGACTGTAATCGGTGACAAGAAGTTCTGCGCCAGCCCACAGCGCTGCCACAGCCGTCACCCCGAGTCCGCAGCCGAGTTCGACGACAAAACGGCCGCGCACGGCCTCCGTATTCAGCAGGAGAGCGTCACCCAGCGCGATACCGCTCGGCCAGAGCTCGGCCCAATAGGGCAACTGCTCTTCGGGGTCGTCCTGTACCAGCTCAAGGAGCCGATCGGTATCGGCTGGCTGAACGATTGTGAGATTCCGCCCGGTGCGTGGCAGAGTAAGCGAACGGACCCGAAGCGGGCCCAGCCGGGACTGATCCCAGCCGGGGATGACCATGTGCTCCGGTGGAGTCTGCTCGGGAACATGGCTTGCTGTGACAGGTCGCGGTGTCATCGCCGAGCCTCAGCGAGGCGACCGACGCGCCGGAGAGCGACGACAAACCGCTCGCGCCCCACCTTCATCTCCTCAAGATGCCCGTCCTCGCGCTCCGGATCGCCAGGGCGAAGTTCGACAGCGAGTGTCTCGTGCGCGATGTAGTCGGCGAACCGTTCGACGGCTGCAGCCATGTCCCCAGATGCCCGATAGACGACGACGATTGTGTCGTCGATCTCGAACCCGGCATTCTTGCGTGCCTCTTGAACTCCGCGGACGAAATCGCGTGCCAATCCCTCAAGCCGCAGCTCCAGCGTGATTTCGAGATCGACTGCGACGAGCAGGTCACGATCTTCGAAGGCGGCGAAACCGGGACGGTCAAGCGCTTCGACAAGGAAGTCGTCTGGACCAAACTCGAGTTCTTCACCATCGACAACCAGGACGACGTGGTTGCCAGCACGGAGGCGTCGAGCAAGCTGGTTCTGCTCCAGTTCGGTCAGGACCCGCTGGAATGCCGGGAGCTTTGCCCCGAGTCGCGGCCCGAGGACGGGGAGGTTCGGCTTTACGCGATAGGTCAGGTAGTCTTCCGGGCGCTCGGCAAACTCGACAGTCTTAACGTTGAGCTCGTCCATAAACTGGTCAAGCAGTCGCTCGAGGGCGCGTCGAGCAGCAGGTTCACGGACGGCGACGACCGCTCGAGCCAGTGGTTGGCGCACCTTGACGCCGGCCTTATTGCGAGCTGCCCGGCCGAGTTCAACCGCCCGCAACAGCCAGTTCATGTCCTGGATGAGTTGGAGATCAGCCTTCGCCGGATCTGCCTCTGGGTAGTCAGTGAGATGCACCGACTCCGGGGCCTGAGGATCGACACGGCGGACCAGGTTCTGATACATGAGTTCGGTCGTGAACGGGATAAAGGGTGCCAGGAGCTTGGCCAACGTGACCAGCACCTCGTATAGCGTGAGATAGGCCGCTGCTTTGTCACGGTCGCTCTCGGTCTTCCAGAAGCGACGACGATTGCGGCGGATGTACCAGCTGGAGAGATCGTCGACGACAAACTCTTGAAGGGTACGGGCTGCATTCATCGAGTCGTAATCCTGGATCCGGTCGCGGACGGTCATGATGACCTGCTGGAGTCGTGCCAAGATCCAGCGATCAAGAAGAGTCCGTTCTTCGAGGGGCACATCGTGCTGAGACGGAACGAAGCCATCGAGGCGGGCATAGTTGGCGAAGAAGGCGTAGGAGTTCCAGAGCGGTAACAGGAATGTTCGGCGAACCTCATCGAGGAGGCGCCAGCCGAAGTTGAGATTCTGTGCCGGATTGTGCTTGAGGTAGAGCCAGCGCATAACGTCGACGCCGGCACGCTCAGCGGCTTCGTCGAACCAGATAGCGTTCCCTTTGCTCTTGTGCATTTCTTCGCCCTTCTCGTCACGGAGTAGGGCGAAGCCGAGGCAAGTCTTCATCGGTGCTTGTCCGGTGAGCACCGTGCTCTGGGCGAGCAAGGAGTAGAACCAATTCCGGAACTGGCCGGGGAACGACTCGGTGATGAAGTCGACCGGGAACCACTCCTGCCAGAAGTCGCGGTCGTGTCGATACCGGAGTGTCGAGAAGGGCACGATACCCGCGTCGAGCCATGGGTTCCCAACGTCAGGGATGCGGCTTGCCACGGCTCCGCACCGTTCGCAGCGGATCTTGACCGCATCGATCCATGGCCGGTGCGGTGTATGCCCTTCAAACTCTTCCCAACCGGCGATCGCTCGCTCGCGGAGCTCCTGCTCGCTACCGATGACGTCAAACCAGCCGCACTCAGCGCACTGCCAGATGGGGAGCGCAAGGCCCCAGTAGCGCTTCTTCGAAATCATCCAGTCGTCCATGTTGCGGAGCCAATCCAGCTCGCGCTCGAGCCCGAACTCTGGGATCCAGCGCACCTGGCGAGCTGCCTCCATGACCTTTTCCCGCCAGGGATCGACCGCGATGAACCACTCGTCGACCAACCGGAAGACGAGCTCTGTCCCGCAGCGCCAGCAGGTCGGGTAGCGGTGGGTGTATGGTTCGCGACGGTACAACAGCCCGCGTGTCTCCAAGTCGCGTGCGATTGGGTCGGCGACGGTGTGTACGTGTTGCCCGGTCAGCCAGTCGAACCCATCCACGTAGTACCCGTCTTCGGTCAGCGGAGCGATGACGGCAAGCGCGTGCTCTTTGCTCAACTGGTAGTCCTCGCGCCCGCAGCCTGGCGCAATATGCACGATGCCGGTCCCCTCGCTTGGATCGACGGCTTCCCAGGGAATTACCCGGTGCTCGACTTGGGCATTGACCGGCAAGTGGTCGTAGGGTCCGCGGTACTGGAGGCCAATGAGGTCGCTCCCCTTGAGATATTGCAAGACCTCATACGGCCCACGGAGTGCGTGACGTGCGGCTTCCTCGGCCAGGATCAGTACTTCATCGCCCTTCCGGACTCGGATGTAGGTAAGATCGGGATGGACGGCGGCCGCGACGTTTGCGGTGAGAGTCCAAGGCGTTGTCGTCCAGACGAGGAGTGATTCGCGGTCACGTCCCTCCAGTGGGAAACGGACGTAGACACTGAGGTGTGTGATTTCCTTATATCCCTCGCTGACCTCCATCTCGGAGAGACCCGTGGCGCAGCGTGGGCACCAGGGCATGACGTCAAAGCCGTGGTAGATCCAGCCGTTTTGGTGACACACCTTGAGAAAATGCCAAATCGCGTAGTTATTCTCGTCAGAAAGCGTGTAGTAGGAATTATCCCAATCCATGAAGTAACCGAGACGCTTAGACTGTTCAGTCTGAATTGCCGAGTAAGTAAAGACGCGTTCCTTGCACTTCTCGACAAAACGATCGATGCCATAGGCCTCAATGTCCCGTTTGGATGTGAAGCCGAGTTCGCGTTCGACTTCCACCTCGACCCAGAGACCTTGGCAGTCGAAACCGTTCTGGTACCGCTGACGGTAGCCGAGCATGGTGTAGAAACGCTGGTAGAAATCTTTGTAGGTTCGTCCCCAGGCATGGTGCACGCCCATCGGATTGTTTGCGGTGATGGGGCCGTCCATAAACGAGTAGCGTTTATCGCTGTGTGTGTTGCGGGTGAGATACTTTTGAACGATGCCATGCTCATACCACCAGCGGAGGACTGCACGCTCGAGCGCTGGGAAGTCGAGCTCCTTGGTTGGCACTGGCTCGAACATGTGGCGCACCTCCGAACAATTGCAACTCCTCGTATTGGTTTCTTGAGGCTCGTCATCGAAAACCCCCGCCCTCAGGCCTGAGGACGGGGGTTCACCCGCGGTACCACCCCAGTTGGCACAGGACGTTGGCATCCTGCGCCCACTTTCGGTCGCTGTAACGGGCGACTCCCGTCTGCGCCTACTCTGGTGTCACTCCGGTTCGGGCAGCGGCTCGGGAAGGATCTTCCGTCGCGTGTATCCCATCCGGCTCACACCGTCCCGGACTCGCTGAGGGTGACTCGCGACGTACTCGTTTCCGTCTTCGCCCTTGCCGTGTTCATTTGTCACCAGCTAAAACCCTACCATGCCTCTCGATTGGGCGACAACTGGCTACCGCTCCCAGCACCCAAAGAGACATTGTGGGGCACGCAACAAGCCTCACCATCGCCGCACCCGGCACGACAGAGCATCCTGCAGGTACTCAGGATCCGAGCAAAAGTTCCATGTTGGAGTGTGGCGCCGCAGGCCAATCATCGAAGAGAAGTGTGGAGGACAAGGTAGGCAGAAAGAAGACCGAGTGTTGACACTCTCGCAAGCGTGGTTGAGCGCAGTGGTTCTGCGCTCCACAGTGCTGCTTTGTCAACACGATGCAGCCGTCGGCAGAGGAATGCTGCAAGAGGATGAATTTTCCTTAGGTACTGGAAGGAAGAGGCTCTCCCAGCACCTGCTCTTAGGTGAGTTGACACGCACCAGTTGCTCTCATAGGGTTGGGGCGAGATTGTATGGGGATGTTGTGAACATGCCGAGACAGTCAATGGTATTACGTTGGCTTGCTTTGATCGGCGTCACCGCTATCATGGCGACGGCAGCTGGTGGGCGATTCCTCATCGGGCTGGTCTTCCCCGATATTCAGCACGATCTGCACACGAGTCACGCCCAGCTCGGCTCGATCGTCTCGCTGAGCGTGCTG
>DAOTWO010000003.1:0-2444 GCA_034435855.1 Thermomicrobium sp.
GCAAGCAATCCGGTCCACGCCAAAGAAGCGTGAGAGCGTCCCGCCCATACCGCTCAGCGATGGTGCGACAGAACATCTCCCCTCGTCGATACTGTTCAAGCTTGATGTCTAACCCCGTTAGGCGAAGGACAAGTTGCTCGACGGGTGTGCGCATTCGCTCACGTTCTTCAAACCTCCGCTCGATGACCTCGTACTCGCTGACCAGATGTCGCCCTACCTGCCGCATGACGAAATTACTGTAACCCTCTATAACCGCCATCACCGCCTGCAACGCTCGAAACAGGCGACGTTGCTCGGGCGACATCAGGAGTTCGATCCACGTTCCTTCATGGCCGACTTCACCTCGAGTTGCGGAGCGTACGGCCTCGATGAATCGCCGTCCCAGATTTCCGTCCAGACGAAGGGCCTCCACCCATTCGCGCAGGAGCCCATTAACGTGTTCGCGTAGCCAAGGGTACGTTTCGAACTCGAAGGCGTGCGTCACCTCATGCAGCACGAGCCATCGGCGGAAATCAGCTTCGGGCAGCCGCCAAGTCCGAATGAGCCACCGTACATTCGGCTCGACAAAGTACAGTTTCCCCGTTGTGACCGGTTCACGCCCGAGAACAGTAATATCGTATTGGCCCAGCACACGGCGGGAGAGAAAACCCAGCGCCATACCGATTTCCACGGTCGCGGCCGATCTCCCAGCATACGCCCACGCCAGCGCCCCCACCCGGGCCAGCGGATGCTGTGGGAGAGATACCAGTGTCTCAAGTGGTCGCAAGATTTCCGCAAAACCCTCTAGATTCGCATCGATCCAGTCGATGCGATCAAAGGCATAGACACGGTGAATTCCTGGCGGAACCGGAGCTCCTACAAAGGTAGCAATCGCCGGTGCCAACTCCTCAATCAACCGTCGGTAGGTCGCAGTGGCGTCTTCTCTCTCTTTCGCGCTGAGTCGCACTTCTCCCGCGAAGCGCACCGCGAGTTCTCGAGCACGTCCCCAATCGATCAGTCCCGGCGGTTCCCAAGTTGCAACCCGATCCCGTGCCCGTCGCCCGACCCACTGCCCCAGAGAAAGTCCGACAAGTAGTCCGATGACTCGTGCAGAGCGTTCACTCATGATTGTCTCCACTTCCAAGCCTCGCGAGTCACTCGTCGGCTTATCAGGGAGTCGGCGTTGCCGTTGATGCAGGACTATCCGGCAATGGTGGCTCAGGTTCAGGTGTCGATTGATTCGACGCTCCCTCTGGCGTTTGAGTCGGAGTTGGCGACGGCTGTGGCCCTACCAGTGTCACGTTTTGCGATGGCTGATAGGTGCTCCGCAATGTCAAGTCGTCGATCAAGCGCTCTCCCTCGTAGACACGCCGACGAATAGTGACAGTGAAGCCATCGCGCGCACGTTCCACAACGACCTGCTCACCCGGCGCAAGATCAGGAGACTCTCGGAACACAGGCGTCGGGTCAGCCTTAACCACATTTGTTACGACGGGATCCTCCACTTCGACTCGCCAATTCGGCTTCGTACCCCAGATCTCAAAGTGCACCCACGCGCCGTCCGCCCAGGCGACAATCGCGATCCAGTTATTCGTTGCATTTCGGAACTTGAGATCCAGCCCATAGTCGGTATCAACTGTGGCATCGAGCCCAATCAGCCCACTCGGTGGCTGACCATAGAGCGGAATCCAGTAAAGATGCCAGTTCCGTTCCACAATCGGGAACCCGCCCCAGAAGGCCGAGTGAAACAAAGTCGTCGATACCTGACAAACACCCCCACCAACCGATGGGACCGTTTGCACACGGCCGTTCGTCGCAACGATTCCGTATCCGACCTTGTACCCGCTATCAAGGTTGATCGGGCCGACTGTCTGATTGAACGAAAAAATCTCCCCAGGCGGCACAAGTGCCCCATTCACACGCTGAACCGCGAGTTCCACGTTGTGCCGTCGATTCGGAGCCGAGTCGCCATAGTATGTTGCACCGGAGGATATCCGTTCCCGGATGACGATTTGCGCCGCAGACGCAGCGGTGATCTTGGGAGCAATCTTCCGCAACGAGAGAGCAACCGTCGTCTGACCTGCGCGGAGCGCACGATCCATTGCCTCAAGGGTCGCCTCGATATCGATTTCTCTTCCATCCTCCTCCGGGGTCACAACACGCACGCGTCCATCGATGTAACGGAGAACCGCATCGCGCGCCTCGCGCCGGACGTTTGGCGCCAGAGATTCCAGCAGCCCTCTTGCAGTGTCGCGATTCAGAACCACATCCAGGGACACAACTCGTCCACCTTCTTGGCGGGGTGCGAAGGCAAGCAGATTCGCCAACACATCGCCGCGTAGGGCATGTTCCCCCTCTGGCCATGTCAGCACGAACCCTCGCTCGAGGACAGCAGCGGCGATTGCTCTCGCCTGCTCGGCCATTGCATTCGTTACCAGGGGATCCGCCCGACGCGCGCGGGCTGG
>DAOTWO010000004.1:0-7057 GCA_034435855.1 Thermomicrobium sp.
ATGGAGGCGAGCGAAGGTCGACGCAAGCGACGTAAGCGCGACCAGACACCAGACACGCTGGGGCAGGAGCTCAAGCGCTGGGTGCTGGAGCAAGCGATTGCAGCCGACCCGGAGCCAGAGGCCTTTGAGGGATGGTTGCTGCAACTGGTGTTGGGAACCCCGGGGAGCGGGGGATTGCGGGCAATGTGCCAGGAAGTGTTGATGGAATATCAATTGGCGCAGCACGACCCAGACTTCCGTGCATGGTTGGCACTCGGCGCGCCGAGCGCAGACAAGCCACGGGCGTAGGACGTATCGCTTGTGACCAGCGCACTTGCTTCTCCAACGTGCTCCACACTTGAGTCAGCCCATCATCCGCTCCCAAAGAACGGATCTCTCCACTCGGAAACTCGGAAGTTACCCACGTTGTTGTGCTCAGGCGTCGGGCAGCGCAGTGCCTCTTCACACCAGAACAATAAACGGCCAACCACTAGTGGAGGTGAACGAGAATGGTCTTCTCTGGGCTTTCATCAGATACACTCTAGAGCCCACTACCGAGGTGATGATGAATCACCTCGCCCCTACAGTTACAATCAGAAAAGACGAAAGTCTATACGCAAGCAGAACAGCTTGACAGCTGAGACGAGAGGAGTCTTCGGAGAGGTTTCCCTATGAAGCAGAACAATGTGCAGGTTGCCTTCGAGTTGCTTCTTCAAGAGATCACTGCTGTCGTTGAGGCCGTTCGTCAGCAAGGAGCACTCTTGCTGGAGCAAGGACAGTTGGACGAGGCACAACGGGCAATCGAGGTCGCTCGTCAATGCGAGGCCTTTCGAGCGCGCGTCAAAGAGATGCAGTTTCAATGGTCTGAGCTCTTTGCCCAGTCCCTTCCCACGCCATCGCCCAGACCACGACCAGCCAAGGGGAAGCGGCTTCCGCGTGGTCTTCGGACACCGGTAGAAGCCTTTCGGCGGCCAATCTTGGAAGCACTGGTAGAGCTTGGCGGGGCAGGCAGGGTTGAGCACGTCCTACGGCTTGTTGAGCAGAAGATGGGAGCAGTGTTGACTGACTACGATCGCAGCCCATTGCGATCCAATGGAAGTATCAGATGGAAGAATACGGCACGATGGTGCCGGAAGATGATGGTCCAAGAGGGCTTACTGGAGTCGAGTTCACCGCGAGGGATCTGGAAGCTCACCGAGATGGGATGGGCAGCGGTGAACGAGCTATCTCGCGCCGAATCTGCACCCTGAACACCGCACGCTCGATGCCGGTGATCGAAACGGAGGAACGTCCACGAGAGAGTTGTGTGGGCCCCAGCCTGGAACCTCTTCGCCCACACCCCAGGGACGGCGAGGGGAACACTGGAGAAAGTAAACACACCACGGTCTTTTGGTCATGCACTATTCCCCTGCGCCTCATTGCGTGCGGCAGCGCAGTAGTGATTGACCATCCTCTCAGAAGGAGCCACGTGAGGAAGAACAGACGAGAAGACCAGCGCTCTCTCCGGCTTTTCGGCAAGCGACTTTTGACAAGGCAACACACCTGAAAGCGTTGCGCAGCCAAGAGGTCCCACCCCGTGCCCTCGCAGGTGCGGGGCACGGGGTGGTGAAAAACCCGGACACGAATGCGCGACACACTCAAGCGGTCATAGGAACAGCAGCCCTGCGCCGATGCTGACCACAGCCACCACCAGGACGAGCAACGCCGGGACACGCCAATCACGCAGCGCAGCGCCGTAGATGAGAAGACTCGGCAAGCTGACCGCTGGCAGGGCGAGCAGAAGCGCCGCGGCTGGACCCGTAAGACCCTGTTGGATGAGCGGCGCGGCGATGGCGAGTTCCGTCCAAGTGGGAATCATGAAGAGAACTCCGACCACGGTGGCAAAGATCACGGTACCAACGGTGTTACCGCCGCCGAGCGCAGTGACCACGGGAGCTACCCAGCCAATCACTGCGGCAGCGATGAAAAGCATCGGCACCGCGACACGGGCAATCACCCAGGTCGTACGGAGCCATGCTGCGATGAGTTCCGACGGGGATTCGACTCGTCGCCCCTGGACGACCTGTTCGAACGCGAATGCCCGCGTGAGACGCTCAAGCCAGCGCAGACCACGCATGCTCGCGTCACCAACAATCACGGGTGGTCGACGTCGAACAGCTAAGGCGACAAGCCACGTTCCGAACACGGCCAAGATGACACCACCAATGATGCGCAAAAGAGCGAATTCCGGTGGTAACAAGGCGGAAGCGAGGAACAATGTTGTCACGTTGAGGAGCGGAGCTCCAACCACAAACGCGAGAGAGGCGTTGAGCGAGGCACCGCCACGGTACAGACTGGCTCCGAGCGGGCCTGCACAGCACGAACAGAACGGATAGGCGAGTGCGCTGACGCTGCCAGTGACATGGGCCTGGAACCCACTCAGGCTGAAGGCACGCTTCAGCCGCTCGCTCGAGCAGAGCAAGACGAGGAACAGCGCGCCGAGCAAGATTCCCAAAGTCGTTGCATGCCAGACGACGAGAAGGAAGTTGACCGCCTCGCCGAACGGACGCAGCCAGGTCGGCAGCGCATCGACGGCAAAGGTCTTGGCGATACCCGCCTTGCCAGCGGCCGCGACGCGCTGCGCTTGGACAACTCGATAGACGAAGAGATCAACGACCAGGAGGCCCATGAGTAGTCCCGCGAGGACATCACGGGCCCGCCGGAGGTCGCTAAGACTGAGCGTCGACTCGGTAGTCCGCAGTGCTCGGTAGGAGAGCCAACAGAGTACGAACGCGAGCACGAGTGCACCAAGGTGCCACGGAGTGACGTACAAGAAAGCTGAGGGAGAGCCGAGTTTGTCATAGGACTCGGGAGCAAGGAGGAAAGCCCGTCGCATATCGACGACGGTACCGAGCAGGAAGGCAAGACTCAGAACGACGAGACCAAGTGCGAGGACGAAGCTGAGGCTTGAGCGCTGAGCCGACGCCAAAGGCGGTCGTGGAACGGCACTGCTCACGGAGATCCCCCTTTCAGCGAAACAGTTGCATCAGCCACTGAAGCGACCCGACCGCACGGGACACGATTCCACTGCGCATGGAGTCGCATCAGGTACGCACTCTGCGCAGAGGCATTGCATCTTCTGTCAGAAGCGGCCGAACCGGCCGCACCAGGGGGATCAGGGGCCCCGGGGAACACTCGGCCCAGCATCCTGGCCAAGGAACCAGGCACGAGCAGGGGATTCGCGGGGAGCAAAAGAACAGTCAGCCATCACTCGAGCAGATAAATACCCACGCTTTCCTCACACGATAGTTCCATTATCGCGAGCTGTCAAGTGACGAAGGAGCTCTCAGTTCCCCGAGTATCATGCCTTGCTGGTAACCACGTGAAAACAGGTGAGGGTCCTGCCTGAGTCAATTTAGGCCCCATCCTCGAAAAGCCTGCCTGATATGGCAGTCTGAAACTTGGAGTGAGGCAGAAAGCAACTATCTCTCACTGAGCCAGTAGCTTCTTGTGGGCTGGCAGTGCCTCACTGTGGTATTGCCACACTCAGAGTAGGCATCATCACCCCCGTTGCTTTTGCTGCTCTTAGGACGCGTGAGGAGTAATCGGACGTTTCTGCAGTGCGATGAACTACCCAGGTGACAAGGAAGGGACGGCAACAGGGGAAGCACACCGCCATCCCCCATCCGCGGTTCATTTACCATCTGCGTCGTCCCGTTGAGCAAGCTCAGAAGGAAGCTTGTGATCAGCCCGCTCTTACGGGAGCTGAGTAGTCCGAGTTCCTTGCCCTTGTACTCAGGTTACCCACAACATGATTCAACACCTTTTAGACGCCGCTCAGTACCAAGCCTCGACGAGATGGCAGGAAACACCATCTTAGCGGTTCTCGCGCTCATGGAGTGTAAACATCGTGGTCATCAGACGTACGAGTCAGTACCTGTTTGGAGAATGGTCCTTTTTCCTCAGGAAGTCAGCTCACACTGAGAGCACGAAGCGGCCGAAACAGGGTCACCCATCGTCAGACTCAGGAGGTAATGCCTCGAACACTTGTCGCCCTGCCTCCTCAACATGGCGACGTACTGCAACCTCCGCCCGCTCTGGATCACGAGCCCGTAATGCATCAAGGATCGGTTCATGTCGGGCCGCAAGCCCCTCCATAATCCTGCGCTGCACCGAGAACGCTAGAAACGTTGAGGTAGCCAGACTAAGACTCGTCCAAAACTGGACAAGGAGTCGATTACCAGAAGCTTCAACGATGATCCGATGAAACGCAACATCTGCAGCGATGGCCTCCGCCTCATTTCCGATATCAACTGCCTCACGCATACGGTCGAGCAGTTCTTCCAGCGCCAGCAGCTGATCGAGGGTCATTTTGGTGGCTGCGGCACGTGCGGCAACGCCCTCGATTGCTGCGCGGATCGGATAGATTTGGACAAGCTCCTCAGGCGTGAAGTTCCGAACGCGCGTCCCACGGAACGGTTCACTCGTGACGAAGCCAAGGAGCTCGAGATCACGCAATGCCTCGCGGACTGGAGTTTGGCTGATTCCCAATTCCTGCGCAATGCGCGTCTCGATAATCCGATCCCCGGGAGCGAATCGGCCTCGGAGGATGGCCTCGATCAAATACTCCTTAATCTCTTCCCGTAGCACACGCCGGGCGATGGGTGGATTTAACTGGCGCCGATTGCGCTGGGATTCTGTGCCGGTCATTGCCACCCTCTCTGCAAGCCCCGGATATACGCCTGGACATTCTCCCGCTTTGGCACTGCCAACATCGATCTCGTCGGTGGCCACGTTCTATTCAGCGAGAAGGGGCCGTGATACCTGAACGTGAGATGACACTCGGCTCTACAACTCGAGCGCAGATGGCGTAGATCGACCAATCAACGCAGTGAAGCACGTATCGAGTGTGGATACTACTGATCGTTGTGGCAATCGTCAAGTCGATCGCGCTCCGACACGTGATCGGCAGACACCTCCTGGGGCGGTTTGCCGGGCACTTGCAGAGGTCTGTGACCCCTCCATTCGTCCTTGAGACCATCACAATGACGACAGGAGCAGCGTGGTGTTCATTGAGGTCCGGTAGACTCATGACACGGACGAGGCCTAACCACGTGATGCGCCGCGAGCGGGCCTCCAGGCGATACCCGGCCGAGAGGCCCGCCGACCGCGCAGAGGAGCGAGATATCAGAGGAACAACAGGCCAGCCAAGACACTCACTGCTGAGACGATCGCGACCAAAGCGACTGGAACACGCCAGTCCCGCAAAGCTGCACCGAAGTCAACCAGGCTCGGGAGACTCGTTGCCGGCAGCGCAACAAGCAGCGCCGCAGCGGCGCCAGTCAACCCACGCTCGATGAGCGGCAGCGCAAAGGTAATCTCCGTCCACGTCGGGCTGACGAAGAGGACACCAAAGGTAGTTGCCACATGGACCAGCCAGAACGGGTTATGTCCTCCCAGCGACAGAAGAATGGGGGTTACCCAACCGATAGCTGTCGCTGAGATCAAGAAGACAGGGATGGCCACACGGGCAATGATCCAGCTTGCGCGAACCCAGGCCTGGATGATTTGCACCGGAGTCTCGAGCGAGCGACCCGAGAACTCACGCTCGAACGCGAAGGCAGTCGTGAGCCGCTCCAGGACAGTCAGCCGCCGAGCTCCGGTCACGACATGACGGAGTGCATCACGGCCCGCTACGCGCACGACGAGCCACGTCCCGAAGACAGCCAACCCGACACCAGAGCGCAGCCGAAGCGCAAAGTACTCTGGCGGCAACAGGAGGAAGGCGAGGAAGAGCGAAGTCACATTCAATAAAGGCGCGGCGACAACGAAGGCAAGGGACGCACCGAGTGATGCTCCGCCGCGGTACAAACTCGCACCCATTGGGCCAGCACAGCATGAGCAGAATGGGTAGGCAATTGCACTCAGGCTGCCCACAAGGTGGGCAGAGAGGCCATCACTGCACAAGACGCGCCGCACCCGCTGGCTTGCCTGCAAGAGCACCAACAGTACCGCCCCTATAACGATTCCAAGTGAAATCGAATACCAGGAGAGAAGCAGCAAGTTCACGGCTTCGGCCAGTGGCCAGAGCACCGGCGGCAACAAAGCGAAGTCAAAGGCGCGAGAGTCCCACCCGACCAGCCGTTGCCAGTCGCTCTGCCTGCACAGAGCGGTACGTAAAGAGATCGATGATTAAAAGGATCATGATGCCGCTCACCAGCACCAACCGCAGAGGCCCCAGGAGTTCGGACCTCATGACCATTATGCGATATCGCTCACTCCGCTGCAGACCACGGTAGGCTCCCCACAGCCCTGCGACCGCCGGGAGCACCAGTAGACCCTGTACCAGTGAAAGATAGAGGAAAGCTGACCGCGCACCCACACGCACATACTCACTAAGTGGCAGGAGCACACCACGACTCGCATCAACGGGAACAAGAAGTAACAGTCCAAAGGCGCCGAGGAAAAGGCCAGTCCAAGCGAACGCCTCCACAACACCGCCTTGGCTGCTCAATCTCGACCGAACAACTTGCCCTTCCATCAGACCCCCCAGGCTCCATTCCTAAACGGACGGTGCATACCGACCACAGCCCTCGTTACTAATACTTAGTATCAGTTCAATTGCAAGCTTGGCGTTGTCAGCAATTCGTCTCACTGCACAGAGCCGGCTTCTGCAGGACCGCCCGAGAGAGATTCCTGGTCAGGGATATCGTCAACAATTGCTCACGGACGTAAGGGCAGAGATCCGCATCTGTTGGACACACCAACTGGTCCGCCCATTGCGTAGAAACTATTTCGTTGTAGTGCAGAGATCACTACCGCGCCGAGCCGGATGCAGTTGGAAGATCCAACTCCTTGCGCCATACTGGCAGAGGCCGAATGGCCGCCGTCACAGATGTCAACATCTAGGGAGGGTGCGCGATGGATCTTGGGCTCCGCGGGAAGGTCGCGATGGTGGCAGCGGCCAGCCAAGGGCTCGGCAAGGCCGTGGCGCTCGGCTTCGCGCGAGAGGGGGCGAACCTCGCGATCTGTAGTCGGAACGAGACAGCGCTGGAAGCGGTGGCCAAAGCCGCGCGTGAATACGGAGTGGACGCATTGG
>DAOTWO010000005.1:0-4390 GCA_034435855.1 Thermomicrobium sp.
GGAGTGCGCGCGGTGACTAAGGTGGAACGGCGCGGAAAAGCCAAGCGGTCCCATGATGTGATGATGCAGGCGAACGAGTCATCTGACCTTCCGGCGCCGGTCGATGTCAAGGCGATCCTCTCGGCTGCGCGAGCACAAGGGCGTCTCTCGCGGGAGCAGCTGACCGCACTCATCGAGGCACTTGGCCCAGACGCTGCCGAGACGCTCCTTGCTGAGTTGGTCGCAGAGGGGATCATGATGCCATCCGACGACGATCAGGTGGTCTCCGGGCCACTCAGTGTCTGGGATGCTAGCGAAGAGACGGACCCCGATCTCTTGGTTGAGGATCCAGTTCGAGTCTATCTTGCGGAAATTGGACGCGTTCCGCTGCTGACGGCCGAGCAAGAAGTCCAGCTGGGACAGGCTGTTGAAGCTGGTGAATATCTTGCGGAGGTGCGGCGCGCATATGGTGAGGATCCGGTGGCGCTCGTACGGGGCGTGTGGGAACGGTTCCGCACGGGATGGCCGCTGGTCGAGGCCTTTGCCGAGGGGCTTGGCTTGGAGCGACACTCGCGTTGTGTGATCCTGAGGGCCGTTTTGCCGTTCAGCGCTATTTCACCAACCATCTTACGCCAAGCGCTGGAGCGTTTTGGGGCGAATCTCGAAGCAATCGAGGAAGAGTTGCGACGGCGACGGCTTGAGTTCGCACTCTTTCCTGAGCCACTCCGACAGTGGAGTGATCCGTGCGAGCAAGCGTTACCGCCCGAACCGCCGCTGGCGCAGCTTGGCTTGACGTCGGATGTGCTGGCAACACACTGGCGGCGAGTTCAACGCGAAGGGGAAGAGGCCCGTCGCAAGCTGACGGAGGCGAACCTCCGACTTGTGGTCAGCATCGCCAAGCGCTATGTTGGGCGTGGGCTGACACTCCTGGACTTGATCCAAGAAGGCAACCTCGGTCTGATTCGTGCAGTGGAAAAGTTCCAGACGCACAAAGGGTTCAAGTTCTCGACCTATGCCACGTGGTGGATCCGGCAGTCGATCACTCGCGCGCTCGCCGATCAGGCGCGTACGATCCGCCTGCCTGTCCACCTTGTGGATACGCTCAATCGCTTGGGGCGGATCGCGCGGCAACTCACCCAAGAGCTCGGCCGAGAACCGACGACGGCGGAGCTCGCGGCAGCAGCGAATATGCCGGTGGAGCGCGTGCGCGAGCTCTTGCAGGCCGCACAGGAACCGGTCTCGCTGGAAATGCCGGTTGGTCAAGAAGAGGAGAGTACCCTGGGCGAGTTTCTGGAGGATGAGCGGACAGTAGCGCCGCTCGATGCGGCGGCGATGTCGCTCTTGCGCGAGCACGTGCAGGCGCTCCTTGCGACGTTGACTGAGCGGGAGCGGCGAGTGCTGGCGATGCGCTTCGGCTTGGAAGACGGGCAAACATATACACTGGAAGAAGTGGGGCGCACCTTCGGCGTGACGCGCGAGCGAGTGCGCCAGATCGAGGCCAAAGCGCTGCGGAAATTGCGTCATCCGCTGCGGGCGCGTGCACTCCGCGACTTTCTCGAGTGAGCTGCACCAGTGGCGAATGACGACGCTTGAAGTGGCTCGGCTTGCCCGGGCAGGAGGTGTCATGTTCTACGACCAGGCCAAAATCTTTGTCAAAGCTGGCAATGGTGGAAACGGAGCAGTGAGCTTCCATCGTGAGAAATACGTCCCGCGTGGCGGGCCGGACGGTGGCGATGGTGGCCGTGGGGGGAATGTCTACCTGCGTGTTGATCCCTCGCTCAACACGTTGCTTCCCTTCAGCTACCAGCAGCACTTTCGTGCTGAGGACGGCCAACCGGGCCAAGGGAACAACAAGAGTGGACGTGACGGGGCAGACCTGTACATCGACGTACCGCCGGGGACAGTGGTGATCGACGAGGCGACGGGGGAGGTGCTCGGTGATCTTGTCGAACCGGGTGAGGTGCTCCTCGTCGCACGAGGTGGGCTTGGAGGCCGGGGAAATCAGCACTTCGCGACACCGAGCCGGCAAGCGCCGCGCTTTGCCGAAAAGGGTGAACCGGGCGAGGAGCGCTGGTTGCGTCTCGAGCTGAAACTGCTCGCGGACGTCGGCCTTGTCGGACTCCCAAACGCTGGGAAATCGACACTGCTCGCAGCCGTGAGCGCGGCACGGCCGAAGATTGCTGACTATCCCTTCACGACGCTTGAGCCAATGCTTGGGGTGGTGAGCGTGCCTGGGAGCGGCGGTGGCTCCTTCGTCCTTGCGGACTTGCCTGGCCTCATTGCTGGTGCGTCGCGTGGTGCCGGACTCGGCCTGGAGTTCCTCCGTCACGTCGAGCGCACGCGTTTACTGATCCATGTCCTTGACGGTTCTGGCGGACTTGAGGGGCGTGACCCGCTTGAGGACTTCCACACTGTCAACGCTGAGCTGGCAGCCTATTCGGCAGCTCTTGCCGGCAAGCCCCAGCTCGTGGCGGTGAATAAGATGGATCTCCCGGAGGCACAAGCCAACTGGCCGCGTCTCTCAACGGCGCTTCAGGACCTTGGGTATGCCGTCTATCCGATCTCAGCGGCGACTGGACAGGGAGTGGGAGAACTCGTCCGAGCAGCGTGGGAGCGGCTGCAGCAGATCCCCCGTCCGGAACGGATCGCTCCGCCGGTGCGGACACACCGCGTCTACACCCTCGATCGCTCGCAGGAACGCTGGGAGGCAGTGCGCCTCGCACCTCACCGCTTTGCGCTCCGTGGGCCGAAGATCGAGCGCCTCACGCTGATGACAGACTTTTCGAATCCAGAGGCTGCTGAGCGCTACCAACGCCTGCTGGCGCGTTGGGGTATTTCGCGCCGCTTGATCGCGCTTGGCATCCAACCGGGAGACATCGTCGAGGTCGCCGGCCGCGAGCTTGTCTGGGAGCCGGAGCTGGTCGAGGCCGAGCGGACACCTCCACGTCGGCGCCTCACTAAACGCGAGCGATTGCTGAAGCGTGCGGGGTTACTGGAAGAGCCAGAGGAAGAAATCGGCGAACAGTGAGCCCGATTCAGCGAGGTGTCGGCGCCGTTGTTTCCCCGCCAGTGACTCGACGGACGTCATAGACGTCCTTGATCGACTCGAGCTTCTGCAGCACGCGGCTGAGCTGCTGGACACTGGCGACCTCGAGCGTCATGAGGATGGTCACCGTCCGGTCGTCGTGGACGTTCGTAAGGACGGAGAGCGCGTTGAGCCCTTCGTCTGCCACAAGTGTCGTGACGTCACGCAGGAGCCCGACACGATCCCACGCCTCGATGCGGATCGTGACAGGGTGTTGTTGCGGCGTCTCACCCCAGCTGACGGGGATGATCCGCTCCGGCTCAGTTGTGTGCAGAATATTCGGGCAGTCGGCACGGTGGACGGTGATGCCCCGCCCGCGTGTGATAAACCCAACAATTGGATCTCCATAGACGGGTTTGCAGCAGTTGGCGAGGCGGGTCAGAAGGTCGCGCAACCCCGTCACTTGGAGCGGTGGTGGCGTGCTTGCGGCAGCGGGTGCAGATGCCGTACGGACGCGCTGATCCTCATGCTCGGCGATGCGCGCCGCGAGTTGTTGCGGTGTGATTGCTCCATAACCGATGGCTGCGAGGAAGTCTTCTAGCTTCTGATAACGCGGGAAGAGCTTGAGGACATCCTCCGGTTTCATCTCGACTCCAAGCCGGCGGAGCTCCTGTTCCAGGAGATGCCGGCCGTGTGCGATGTTCTCCTCCCGCTCCTGCTTGCGGAACCACTGTCGGATCTTCTCGCGGGCCGAAGCTGTCGTGACATAACCGTTGCTCGGAATAAGCCAGTCGCGACTGGGGCCAGTACGTGCCTTGGAGGTGATGATCTGCACCACCTGGCCATTCTGGAGCTTGTAGTTTAGTGGCACAATCTGCCCATTGACCTTGGCGCCAACACACTGGTGTCCAACCTCGGTGTGGATGCGGTAGGCAAAGTCGACAGGTGTCGCACCAGCCGGGAGCTCGACCACGTCTCCCTTCGGCGTGAAGACGTAGATCATCTCTGGCAAGAGGTCTTGCTTAACCGAATCGACGAACTCTTGGGCATCCAGGAGTTCGTCTCGCCACTCCAGGATCTGGCGGAACCAGGCGATCTTCGCCTCGATGGAGCGGTCACCACTGTCCGGTCGGAGTTGCTCCTTGTAACGCCAGTGGGCGGCGATACCGTACTCAGCCTCGCGATGCATCTCGTGCGTACGGATCTGGACTTCCAACGGGATGCCGTTCGGCCCGATCACCGCAGTGTGCAGCGAGCGGTAGAGATTCTCCTTTGGTGTCGCGATGTAGTCATCGAATTCGCCAGGGATCGGGTGCCACATGCCGTGAATGACACCGAGCGCCGCGTAGCAGTCGCGTTGTTCGTCGACAATGACACGGATTCCCA
>DAOTWO010000006.1:0-5830 GCA_034435855.1 Thermomicrobium sp.
GCCTGCTGGGCGGCCGTCCGTGGTGTCACGCCGCTCCGGATGACCAGCAGAACCCCCTCGACGAGACCGGCGAGGGCAAGTGCCTCACCGTAGCTCGGGAGCGGCGCGGTATGGAAGATCACACGATCTCCCAGCTCCTGGAGAAGGGTCAGGCGTTCGCCGGTTAGCGAGCGGCTCAAAAGGTCGGCAGGATTGGTGCCTGCTGGAAGCTGACCAGCAGGAAGGAGGCGCAGCTCGGCAAGCGACGTTCCATACACGGGTGCTGGTCGCTGGTCCGAGTTTACGAGCCATTCGGCGAGGCCGAGCGAGACAGTCTCCGTTGCCAATGTCTGCAGCGAGGGATGACGGAGGTCTGCATCGACGAGGAGGACACGCTCGCCAGCGACGGCCGAGGCGGCGGCGAGGTTTGCGGCCACGCTTGCAGAGTCAGCAGAACTCCGGCCAACGCCGCAGACGAGGATCGTGCGCGGGGGGAGTGATTCGTTCGATCGACGAAGGACAGCCCGCAGGGTGCGATAGGCCTCGGCCGCTGGCGAGAGTGGTTCCTCAACAACAATCAGGTCCGCCATGTTCTCCTCCACGCGTGATGAACGCCGGTTCCGAAATCCAGGAACTTCGGCCACAACGGGGAGCCCCAGCGCACGCGATGTCTCGCGCGCCGTGCGGAGGACATCCTCGAAGTATTCGATACCAAAGGTCACAAGGACACCAAAAACGAGGCCGAGCACGAGCCCCGCAGCCGTGTTCAAACGTGTCCGTGGGCCGACCGGGGTGCTGGGTGGTGATGGGGTGTCGAGCTTCACGACGGCGACTGTCCCTTGGATGCGCTGACCGAAGGGATCGCGGAACTGCTCGAGGATGCGCTGGTTTTCGGCAATGGATTGGGCGACAAAGGCATCGGCAAGGGCGTTTGCCACCCGTGCGGCCCGTTCAGGATCGGTATCAGTCACCACGAGCTGGACCACATTGCTGTCCTGGTTTCGGGCAAGGGCAAGGCCTCCAAGCACCTGGCCGGGGTCGTCATTGAGGCCGGCTTGGCGCAATGCACGGGCAACAAAGTCACTGGTGCGGATTACGTCTTGGTAGGACGCAAGCCGGTTCTTGGCATAGAGGTCGAGCCAGTAGTCAGGCGGTTGAGCAACAGCCATGAGCCGAACGCTGACCTGGTAGGTGGGTGGCTGGGTGCGACTGTAGCCATAAGCGACCACGGCTGCTGCCAGTCCAGCCAACAGAACGATCCACCAGCGACGGAGGACGATTGCCAGGTATTCCTCAGGACGCACGGCGTTTCCTTCCGGACGACATTGGGACAACCGCGAGGACAGGGAGGCCGAGCGCGCGCCGGATGTCTTCCGGTGAGTGCAAGGTATCGGCGAGGTAATCGGCTAGGAAGGCAAGGAAGATTCCGACCGCAAGCGCGAGAACAAGCTGGATTGCCCAGATCAGGCGAGTGCGGGTGATATCCGCGACGGCGCCGTTGGGCGCCTCAATCACTTGGACAATCACCTCCCGTTGCGGATCGGAGAAACCGAAGTACTGCGTGCCACGGTCGCGGAGGCGTTCGACCGCCGCTGTGGCGATCGCCACGGCTCGCGATGCTTCTGGAGAAGTGACCGTCAGGAGGAGTGCACGGTTGCGTCGCGTCACCGTGATACTCCCCTGTACTTCGCCTGGTTCGACTGGGGTGCCGAGAAGTTCGCTCGCCCGCTGGGCAACGTCGCTGGCAAAGACGTTGCCGCGAACAACCTCGGTGAAGTCATCAACAGTATATTCGTTTGTCAAGTAAAGATAGTACTCGTCGTAGCGGTACACATCGCGGGGCGCCTCCTGCGGCAGGCGTGTGACGATGACAGCGGCACTGGCGGTGTAGTGCGGCCGATACTGGAGCGCTTGGACGAGAATGGCGAGGAAGGCGAGGCCGGGAACGAGCGCCACCAGCCAGCGGCGACGCCAAAGGACGGCGAGGTACGCTCTCAGTTCCACGGGGCGAAGACCTCCTCTCTCCGGCGAGCGACGCCCTTGGCGGCGAGTTGCGCTTCCACAAAGGCCATGAACTCTGTCCGGAAGCGTTCTGGGCGAAAGCGCTCAGCATGGGCTCGGATGGTCACGGGATCGAAGTGCAGGTGGTCGAAGCGGCGGAGCGCCGCAAGGAGCGACTCGACGGTCTGCTCGGGGAAAAGAAGGCCAGTCACGCCATCGATCACCGTCTCAAGGGCGCCACCACGGGCCAACGCGATGGCGGGGCGACCAGCGGCTTGCACTTCGACCTGAGCGATGCCGAAATCGTCCTCAGCTGGGAAAATCGCCGCTCGGCAACGGGCGTAGAGTGCGAACTTCTCGTCGTCGGAAACGCTCCCCAGAAACTGGACGGTCGGTCCAGCCAGGCGCTCCAAGGCAGGGCGGGCGCGACCGTCACCGACGATCTTGAGCGGCAAGCGTAAGGCGTTCGCTGCCTCGATGACAAGGTCGAGACGCTTGTAGTGAACGAGCCGGGAGACGACGAGGAAATACTCGCCGACTTCTTCGGGAGGGACGATGTGCGCGCGGTCGACCGCGACTGGTGGATGGATGACTGTCGAGTCGCGTCCCCAGAAGCGCCGGACACGGTCTGCGACTGCGCGGGAGTTGACAGCAATCGCATCAATCCGCTGCGCTGTGCGACGATCCCACCGGCGAAGCCAGGCCATGAATGGTGGAAGGAGACGCTGCAGCAGGGGAGGGAGCTCTTCGCGGGCCGCGTACTCTGGGAAGTTCCAGGCAAAGCGCATCGGGCTGTGGCAGTAGCAGATGTGGAGCGTGCCGGCAGGGACACGCACGGCCTTGGCAAACGCACTCGAGGAGCTGATGACAAGATCGGCTTGGTTTAGGCGGAGTTGCGAGAAGGCGAGCGGATAGAGCGGAAGGTAGCGCTGATGGCGACGGTGGATACCGGGCAGGTGCTGGAGCCATGTCGTGCGGATATTCCAGGAACGATAGAAGCTCGGAAGTTGTTCCGGGGCATACATCGAGGTGTAGACGGGTGCATCCGGGAAGAGCTCGTGGAGGATCTCGAGCACACGCTCGGCACCACCGTATTGGTTCAAGTAGTCGTGAACGATCGCAACCCGCACGATGCGCTCCACCTCCAACCCTAGCCCATGATAGCGCATGGAGCATAGGGCAGAGGTGAGCGCAGTCTCTCCAGGTCAGGCCAGGGGATCCGGCTGATCAGCGACCCAGGTGCCGAGACGGACAATGATCTTTCCGAATCGGAGACGCCAATTGCGCGGGGACGGTGGTAGAGCAGCTGCTCGTCGGTGGGCAGCAGCGGCAGATTCAAAATCTTGTCTTCGAAGGCCAGCGAGTCGTTCGTCAATCCATGGGGTCATGGAAACTCCTTCCGCCGAGCTTGTCACCCCTTGACAAGCCAAGCTCCTCTTCCGCGACTCGCACAAGTGTGCCACTTGCCATGTGCTCACGTTGTGACTCTTTTGGGGCCTCCCGTTGCTCAGTGTGAGAAACGCAACCTTCCACGCTCGATAAACATGTGTTCGTCTGGGACTCCTCTGCGCGGTGCGCGCTGGTCATGGAGTCCGGTTCTCCTTTCACCGTGGTCGCGGTCAACGCCAGTGCTCGGACCTGGATGGAGCTCTGTCGCGGGGTTGCGTCTGGAGGTGGACGTGTGGCCTGAAGGACGGCCGAGATGACTCGCACGGCTATTGGGACCGTGGTCCAAAGTTGAGAGGGCTGCTACTCCACGAACGTGTAGCGCATGATGGGGCGTGTTGGGCTCTGGCGCGCTACTTCAACGAATCCCAGTTCCCGAAGGACCCGTGCGAGACCAAGGCAGAGCTGTGTCGGCGGGAGGTGCCCCTCACGATCGATCGGGTAGGCTTCAACCGCTGGTGCGTCGGCAGCCTGGGCGTAGGCGAGAGCGCCACGGAGGAGAGGACGGAGGAGTCCACGACCGCGGTATGCGCGGGCAATGGAGAGGCAGACCAGGGACCACACCGGTGTCTGATCGATAGCGGCACGTTGACGCGAACGTGCCAGGCGGGGGTAGAAACGACGCGGGCCGAGTGCGCACCAGACAACGGGTTCGTTGTCCAGGTATCCCAGAATACCGGGAGGTGGGCCAGCGACGACGCGCTGGTGGAGGAGAGTCCGGCGCTCGGCAGATGAGCGCTGTTGAAACTCTCGCCCGGTCAGCCAGTACCAAGTGCACCAGCAGTTGCTGAATGCGCCGTTCGGTCCGAACAGCCGCTCGAGGTCGTCCCAACGTTCAGGGGTGACAGGAACAATACGAAGATCCATCACAATCTTCAGCCCGACTAATACGCACCGCGACCGGTTAAGACGACCGGGACAGTTCGCAGGATGACTTTGAGATCAAGCCAGGGGGACCAGTTTTCGACGTAATAGAGATCCAGGCGAACCATCTCGTCAAAGGTGAGGTCGCTGCGCCCATTGACCTGCCAGAGACCGGTGAGCCCTGGAGTGACAAGCAGGCGTTGCAGATGCCAGTCCTGGTATTCGGCCACCTCTTCTGGGACGGGTGGGCGCGGACCGACGACGCTCATCTCGCCCTTCAGGACGTTGAAGAACTGCGGGAGCTCGTCGAGGCTTGTGCGGCGGAGAAACCGTCCGACGCGGGTCACGCGGGGATCATCACGCAGTTTGAAGAGCAGGGCGCTGCGCCCAGTTGCGCGCCGCAGAGCCTCCTGCTGTCGGTCGGCTCCGTCGACCATGGAGCGAAACTTGTAGAGGGTGAACGGCTTCCCACCCTTACCGATACGGGTCTGGCGGAAGAGGACTGGGCCGGGTGAGTCGAGCTTAATCGCAAGCGCAATGAGCAGCAAAAGGGGGGCAGCGAGGACAAGGACTGTCGTGGCGATGGCGAGATCCATCGAGCGCTTGATCCACCAGTTCCAGCCCTGGAGGCGACTCTCCTTGATGCCGATGAGTGGGAGGCCGGCAACTTCGCTGATCTGGACGCGGTCAAGTGCGAGTTCAAAGAGATCAGGGACAAGGGAGAACGCGATGTCCAGCTCACGACACTGCTCGACCACTTCCAAGACCCGGTCGTGATGTGCGGGTGGCAGCGCAACGATCACCTCATCGACCTGCGTCGCGCGGAAGCGGTCGACCGCTTCGTCCAAGGTACCAAGATACGGTGGCTGGACGACGCCGCGCTCGGTGCCGAGCGCGAGAGGCTCGAGGGGTGGCTCGAGATCAATATAGCCGAGGACGCGGTAACCAAGGCGTGGATGGTTGTAGAGATACTGCATGATGCGGCGAGCGGCTGGCCCGGAGCCGATGACCACCACCCGGTCGACTCCCCGTTCATGGGCCCACAGCCAGGCACGAATCCACCGTCCGACGAGCCGTTGCGTGACCAGCAGTCCAATCGCGAGGATCCACGCGTAGATGAAAATCAGACGGGAAGGGGAGAAGCGAGAGAGGAAGCTATACAGGATCACGAGTGCCATCGCCGTCGTTACCCCGCTGGCGATGATCGAGGCCTCGTCCAGAAAACTGGTCCAGCGGGGTAGCCGGTAGAGGCCGCGGAGTGTCAGGATGACGAGCGCCAGCCCGACGAAGAGTGCCGTTCGGCCAAGAAACGCACTGAACGGCTGAACAAAGGAAGCTGGAATGTCACCGCCGAGTTCCCAACCGTACCGGACCTGATAGGCGAGCCAGAAGGCGAGTGCGAGGAGCGCACCGTCAAGTGCCGCTTGACCGACACGGGGGAACCATGTCCGACGCCGGGAGCGTCGTCGTCGGGGGGCCGCTCCCTCGCTCGTTCGCACCGCCAATCCCGACTCCCTTTCGCCGTGCGTTGCCGCCGTGT
>DAOTWO010000007.1:0-2402 GCA_034435855.1 Thermomicrobium sp.
CTGCCCGGGTACTAGAGCTGCAAGGACGACCGAGCGATTTGGCGATCCTGTATGACTACGTCCAGCCCAGCTGGCACGTCCGCGTCGCTGCTTCATCGGGCAACCGAGAAAGAGATAAATCGTTTTAATGAGCGCTCAACGACTGCATGCCTGCAGGAAGGATGGGTTCGGTGGATCCGATGTGGTTTGCAACCATTGTTGTGGTGGCTCCTTGTAGCCCTTAAAGTCCCGTTCTATACTTCTCCGGGATTGTCCCACCCGGCTCGTACCGCGGGCGGTAAGATGAAGAGACGGATCACGATCGCCCGCGCAGGTGCCGAATTGGCCGGGAGATCACAGATCGAGTGGTCGATAGTGGAGGATTGTGCGTGGAACCGACCGTCGTCTCGACTGTGCCGCTTGACGACATTCGCGACGAGGTGCGACGCATTCTTGAAGCAGCCGAGGCGCGTGGCATCACACTCCGGGCGCTCGGTGGCGTGGCAGTGTTTTTGCATTCGCCGAGCGCGACGCATCGCCAACTGCAACGGATCTACCGTGATGCGGATCTGGTTGGGCTCTCGTCCCAGAAGCGTGGTATCGAGACGCTCTTTGCGGAGCTGGGGTATCAAGCGGACCGTGAGTTCAACACGCTGCATGGTCACCAGCGGCTGTTCTTCTGGGATCCACACCATGAGCGGCAGATCGATGTCTTTCTCGATCAGCTGCGCATGTGTCATACCCTCGATCTGCGGCAGCGTCTGACCCTCGATCGCTGGACCTTGCCGCTCGCTGACCTGCTGCTCACCAAGTTGCAGATCTGGGAGGCGAACGAAAAGGATCTCGTGGACATTGTTGCGTTGTTGCACGACCATCCGCTCGGCTATGGGGACGAGGAGACGATCAATATTCAGCGGATCATCGAGGTGCTGGCGAATGACTGGGGCTGGTACCGGACAGCGAAGGAGAACGTCGAGCGTGTTCGTGCGCTGATCCTCGAGCGTGACCTCAGCGAGGAGTTCGTGTCGTTGCGTCGTCTGGAAGAACTCTGGCGAGCCGTCGAGGAGGCGCCGAAGAGCCGGAGCTGGAAGCTCAGAGCGATGGTGGGGGAACGCAAGCGCTGGTACGAGCTCCCGGAAGAGGTCAGACGCGACTGAGCATCGAGGGAACGGTGAGGGCGAGGAACGATGGTCTGGTTCCGCAAGGGAAAAGAACGTGCATCACGGCGGCTAGCGCTGTATTACACGAGCGATGTGCACGGCTCAGAGCGCTGCTTTCTCAAGTTCCTGAATGCTGCCAAGTTCTACGGTGTCGATACATTGATTCTTGGGGGTGATCTTACCGGAAAGGTTCTGGTCCCAATTGTCCAGACTGACGGGCATTGGGAGATGACCTTCTTGGGGCGACATGAGGTGCTGAGGAGCGTGGAGGAGGTCGAAGAGGCAGAAAAGCGGATCCGGTTCAATGGCTTCTACCCCTACCGCTGCGATCCAGAGGAACTGGCACGGATGGAGGCTGACCCCGCCTATGCAGAACGGATCTTCCGGCGGGTCATGCGGGAATCGGTCGAACGCTGGGTGCGTCTCGCCGAAGAACGCCTTCGTGGTACCGGGGTACGATGCTTCGTCATGCCGGGCAATGACGACGAGTTTGAGATCGACGAGGTCTTGAACCGGAGCGACGTCGTGATCAATCCCGATGGAGCGGTCATTGAGATCGACGGCTACCAGCTGCTCAGTCTTGCCTGGGCCAATCCGACCCCGTGGAACAGTCCACGTGAGCTGCCGGAGGAGGAACTTGCAGCGCGGATCGAACGGCTGGCACGCGAGCTCGATCCTCACCGACCCGCCATCTTCAATCTGCACTGTCCTCCCTATGATTCCACTTTAGACAGTGCGCCGCAGCTGCGTGAGGATCTCTCGATTGTGATGGTTGGGGGACAACCGAACCTGATTCCGGTGGGAAGCCGAGCTGTCCGTGACGCGATCGAGCGGTACCAGCCGGTGCTGAGCCTCCACGGGCACATCCATGAATCGCGGGGTGCCGTGCGAATCGGCCGGACACTCTGCATTAATCCGGGATCAGCCTATGGGGAGGGGGTGTTACACGGAGCCCTTGTCGTGCTGGAGGACGATCGCGTCGCGAGCTATCAGCTCGTCAGCGGATGAGTGCCATGCGCTGCTACGACCTCTCACAGCCGATCGAGAGCGCGATGCCGGTCTTTCCCGGAGATCCGGAAGTGCGGCTGGAGCCGTCGAGTGCGCCCGCCCCGTGGCGGGTCACGCGTCTGACACTCGGGAGCCACTCTGGGACGCATGTCGATGCGCCGGCTCATTATTTTAGCGATGGACGATCGATTACCGATTATCCTGTCGAGCGCTTTTTCGTGCCGGCAGTTGTCATTCCGTTTCCGGAGCTCGGTG
>DAOTWO010000008.1:0-6219 GCA_034435855.1 Thermomicrobium sp.
GTTCCAACTCGCGCCAAAGTCATGTCGGTTGATCTTCGTGCGCGCCTCGAAACCCGCTCGTACGCCACCCCATGGATCCTTGGCAACGCCGTGGAACTCCGCGTCGAGCGCAACTTCCTTTGTGACACCACGAATCGTGAGATCACCGAACACACGAAAACGGTTCCCACCGAGTGGTTCAATCCGCTTGCTCACGAAAGTGATCGTTGGATAGTGCTCGACATCCAGAAAGTCAGCCGAGCGCAGATGTGCATCGCGCCGCTCTTCACGTGTATCAATGCTGGCAGCATCGATAGTCACTTCCACCTTCCCGTGCTCCGGATGTGCCGGGTCAAACTCGACCCAACCGGAGAAGTTCTTGAACTGACCACGAACCGTCGTCACCATAAGGTGCCGTACGGCAAAGGTGATCTGGCTGTGCGTGGGATCGATCTCCCAGCGTGCGAGACCCGTTAGCTCCGGTGCAACGGTTGTCACTCCCGTCCTCCTTCCGTTGACACGCCACTTGCTACGCACTTGGTAGCAACTACGAGTATCATAGTTTTGGGGTGGCCGGTTGTCAAGGACCCAATCACGCCCGGCACCGTCCTTGGTGCACCTGCGCGGCAATCCGCGTCCACCTGCACGCCAGCGCTGCGACGCGGGAAGCACGAGCTCCGCTGGCGCGTTACAGCCTTGTCATGAGTGGTCTGCGCTCGGTGAACGGAAAAAACCGCATGCGCATCTGTCTCCCCACACCTTTTGGTAGAACGTCGCCGAGCGGAGACAAGCAACGACGAGCATGGTATTGCGTTCGGCTGTTCAACACTTTGCTGTGGGTGTCGAGCGACAGCGGACACGTCTCTCTGATCCTCATACGGTACAATGACGAAGTGAGGATGAACGATGCGACGCGACACTCATCAAGAAGCGACTTGCCCGATCGCCCGCGCGGCACGTCTACTCGGCGACCACTGGGTACTCTTGATCTTGCGCGAACTGGCACAAGGGAACCGTCGGTTTCAGGAACTCCTAATCGGCACTGGGATTAGTCCCGCTGTCTTGTCCCAGAGGCTGCGCTATCTGGAGGCGGAGGGGCTTGTCACACGGCATGCGTATGCCGAGGTTCCTCCGCGTGTGGAGTACGCACTGACGGAGAAGGGACGGGCTGCGCTACCAGTCATCGAGCAGCTGCGCGAGTACGGTGAACGATGGCTTGCGCCGGAGCCTCTGTCCGCCGAGGACGAGATGGTTCCCCACAACGCGTCCGGTGCGCCCACCGCGTGAACGATGAGGATTTGTTCCGGTGCGTATCGTCTCGCTGCTCCCGAGCCTGACCGAGATTGTCTGGGCGCTCGGCCTCGCCGACCAACTCGTCGCCGTCACGCATGAGTGTGACTATCCGCCTGCTGTACGCTCCAAACCGCGCGTCACGCGCAGCCTCCTTCCGCCTGGACTGAGTCAAGCGGAGATCGACGCCACCGTGCGAGAACGCGTTGCCGCTGGACTCCCCCTCTATGAACTCGATACTGCGCTCCTTCGAGCGCTCGAGCCCGATCTGATTCTTACCCAAGCGCTCTGCCCGGTCTGTGCCGTCTCGGTTGACGACGTCTGCCGACTCGCCGCCACACTTCCACGACCACCGCGCGTTGTCTCCGTCGAGCCAACGACCCTGCGAGAGATCCTTGACTCGATTCTCACGGTCGGGGAGGCCACTAATCGCCCTCACACTGCGCATGCTGTGGTCTCCGCACTTGAGCGGCGACTCGCGTGGATTGCAGAGCGCGTTGGTGAGCCAGCAACCCGACCGCGCGTCGTTTGCTTGGAGTGGCTCGATCCGCCGATCGTCGCCGGCCACTGGGTCCCAGAGATGGTCGCGCACGCTGGCGGTGTGGACGTGCTCGGCATCCCCGGACGTCCCTCCTTCACGGTCACGTGGGAACGCGTGGCCGAAGTGGCCCCGGATATCCTTGTGGCGATGCCCTGTGGCTACGATCTTGAGGAAACACGGCGGCTGAGCAGCGAACTACTTGCGCATCCGGCACTGCGCCTGACACCGGCAGTCATCAGGGACGCGGTTTGGGCCGTCGATGCAACGAACTTCTTCAGTCGTCCTGGTCCACGAGTGATACACGGCGTCGAAATTCTTGCCGCACTCTTTCACCCCGAGCGCTGCGTTCTGGATCCCCAGCGACACGCCGCACCGGTTCGGCCCGTGCATCTCTTTCCGTCGGTATGAGTCGCGTGGCAACCCTGACGAGTCATCTGAGCCTTGCACTTGCCACCATCGGTGGAATCGTCGCTTTCCTCTATCCTTTCTTGCTCGCGGCACTCGGTTTGGAAGTCCCACAGCAACGTGGTGTTGAAATGATCTTGCTTTTTGCGCTCCTTGCGATCACCTCACTCGTTGTGCTTCTCACGCAGCTGACTGATGAGCACTTTGCCCAGACGGAACGCTCACGTATAGTCGCCCTCCTGGCGGTACTCGTTGCGATCGACTCCGTTTTGCGGTTCATACCCAGTCTGATCGGTGCAAGCCCAATCTTTCTGTTGATCATCGCGAGCGGCTGCATCTTTGGCACACGATTCGGCTTCTTAATGGGCTCGCTGACATTGCTGATCTCGGCTGCCCTTACCGGTGGCATAGGCCCGTGGTTACCGTTTCAAATGCTCTCCGCTGGCTGGATGGGTGCCACAGCCGGATGGTTACCACGGCATTCAGGAAGAACCCGGCGATTCTGGCTGGCTGCGTTTGGCGCCTTCTGGGGCTTCCTCTTCGGCGCACTGATGAACCTCTGGTTCTGGCCGTTCGCCGCGCCAGGCGTCACCGAAAGTGGTGGGCTCTACTGGACGCCAGGGATGTCGCTCAGCCAAACCCTCCACGCCTATGCCCGCTTTTATCTCACCACCTCACTGCTTTTCGACGGCACACGCGCCCTTGGGAACGCCCTTCTGGCCTTACTCCTGGGTGAGGCCGTGTGCCAGGCGCTCGAACGGTGGCGAGACCGTCTCGGTTGGCGGCCGTGGCACGAACTCGTTGCGACCGACTAGATCGCTCCCTCTTGGCGCATCGCCGCGATCTGATCACTGGTGTAGCCGAGATCCTGCAGGACCTCGTCGGTGTGCTCGCCGAGCAATGGTGGATGCCGCCGGATCACCGCAGGTGTTCGCGAGAACCGCCAGGGGAAGCCTGTCTGATCCACTGTCCCTAAAGTCGGGTGCGGGATGCGCTGGCGAAGCTCCAGGTGCTGTACTTGGGGATCCGCAAAGACCTCTGGCACGGTGTAGATTGGCCCACACGGAACTTGCACCGCATCAAGGCGGGCAACAATCTCGGCTGTCGTCAGAGTACGCGTCACTGCCTCGATGCGCTCAACGAGTTCGGGCAGATTCGTGATACGACCAGCATTGGTCGCGAACCGCGGATCGTCAAGTAAGTCATCGAGTCCCAACGCTCGGCACATGCGCGTGAAGATGGCATCGTTACCTGCAGCGATGTTCACGTGACCATCAGCGCTTCGAAAGGTCTGGTAGGGCGCGACAATTGGATGCGCATTCCCGGTGCGCTTCGGCACTTCTCCAGTTGCAAAGTAGATCCCAGCCTGATACGTCAGGAGAGCTACCTGGCCACCAAGCATCGACGTGTCGATGTACTGGCCCTCGCCGGTTTGCGCGCGATGATAGAGCGCTGCGACAATCGCGAGCGCAGCGAACATACCCGCAGCGATATCAGCGATCGGCACACCGAAGCGAACCGGCTCTCCATCAGGAAAACCGGTCACGCTCATGAGGCCCGACATGCCTTGGACAATGAGGTCATATGCTGTACGATCCTTGCCCGGGCCAGTCTGCCCAAAGCCAGAAATCGAGCAATAGATGATCTGGGGCCGCCGACCGCGCACCGCCTGATATCCAATACCCAGCCGATCGACGGTCCCAGGGCTGAAATTCTCGACGACGACGTCAGCCTGGTCCACAAGCCGCCAAAAGACCTCCTGCCCAGCTGGATGCTTGAGATCGAGCGTGATGCTGCGCTTGTTGCGGTTGACCGAGAGATAGTACGCACTCACGCCATCGATGAACGGCGGGCCCCAGGCCCGGGTATCATCACCCGTACCCGGTCGCTCGATCTTGATGACATCTGCGCCGAGATCACCGAGCAGCATCGTGCAGTATGGGCCAGCCATCACACGCGTGAGATCGACAACGCGGACACCGCTCAGAGGAAGTCGCTCCATCCTCGCTTGCCTCCCACCCATCCAACCGCAACGACGAACGCCACCGTTCCCCGGTGGCGCCGCTCTTACTCTGCCATATCCACTCGCCAGGCGCTAGATCTCTACCGTCGCGGGACGTCCGTCGGACGCGGGACGAGGCCATGCGAGATCGCGTAAATGACCGCTTGGGTGCGATCACGGACACCGAGCTTTTGAAAGAGCGCCGAAAGGTTGTTCTTCACTGTGCTTTCGGCCAAGTTCAACGCATCGGCAATCTGGCGGTTGTTGTATCCCTGGGCCAGGAGCCGCAACATCGTCAACTCACGATCCGAAAGCTCCTGACCTCGTGTCGGTGCTTTGGCGAGCAGGCGCTGATACTCACGCATCAGGATCGGCGCGAGTTCGGGGTCAATAGTGGCTCCACCCTCGGCTGCGACATGGATCGCGCGGAGCAGTTCCTCCGGTTTACTGTTTTTGACGAGATAGCTTCGTGCACCGGCACGGATTGCGTGGAGCACATACTCCTCGTCGTCGTACATCGTGAGCATGATGACGTGCACGTGACGGTGCTGCTGGACAATCGCCTCCGTGGCCCGGATACCATCCATACCCGGCATGTTAATGTCCATGAGCACCACATCCGGCTGGAGCTCGGCGACGAGCCGTAAAGCTTCTTGGCCGTTCGCCGCCTCTCCAACCACCTCGATCGTCCCGTCACTCTCGATGAGTTGTCGTAGCCCTTCACGGAAGAGGTCATGATCGTCCACGATGAGCACCCGAATCCGCTGCTCGCCTGCCATCTCTCGCTCCCGCTTACCTGCTCTGGTCGTGCTCAAAGACAGCTCAAGCCCTGCTCCATTCAACCCCACCACGCGCCCATTTGTCATCACCGGATCGTCCTATTCCCTGATCAGGTTCATTCGCGACGAGCTGGCACTGTGATTGCCACTGCAGTCCCGCCGTCCGCTAAACCTGTGGCTTGCATTGTTCCCCCGCTCAGACGCACCCATTCCTCGGCAAGCGCGATTCCAGGTAGACGTTCCCACATCTCCTGCCCCACCCACGGCCCGTCATCGGCGAGCACAAGCAGCACTGCCCCATCCCGCCGCTGTCGCAATCGAATGGCAAGCCGGCTGATCCCAGCTGGCAGCCGCGCCTGCTCGATCACGATCTGCGCAATACGATAGAGTTGTGCTTCAATGTCTGGTGCAGGCCGCTCACGCAGCTCGCCCAAGAACTCCACATCAATCCCCCGTGTGCGTTCGAGCTGTGAGAAATAGTCACGCAGCGCGGCCACGAGGCCCAAATGGTCCAACGATGCTGGCCGGAGCCGGAAGATTGTATCGCGTAACGTCGCAATCTGATCTGCCAGGAGATCACGGACCTGTTCCAGTTCGAGCATCGTCTGTTCGATCGGTTGCTGTTCAGCTCGCCGCAAAGTGAATTCGATGCGATAGAGGCTGGAAGCTAATCCCTGCAGAACTCTGTCATGGATCGCCTCGACGAGTTCTCGTCGTTCCCGCTCTTCCGTAGCTAGGGTGTCGACGAGTGCACGTTCCCGGCGCTCACGGACCACACCCTCATCAACACGTTGGTTGAGTGCCTGCGCGTGCGTGCCGATCGTCGCTGCAAGACGCTCCACCCAGCCTTCAATCTCCGACTCTAATGTCCTTTCGCTTAACACAACCACTGCTCCCTCATCATGTGGAAAGGGAGCGACAAGCCCACTAACCGGCCGAAGGTCCTGCGGCAAGACCGTACGCCACCGCTCCCACTGCTCTGCGTCAAGGCGAGTCACCCGTCCTGCTGTCAAATACGGAGCAAGAGGTAATTCCCCAGCGACGTCCCGGCGGAGCGAGTGTGGTCTCCCCTTCGTCACTCAGAGACAGGCGAGTTCAGTACCTCGGCGGAGGGCCAGCCCGACCGCGGAGACCGAAAAGCGTCCAGCAAGCAGATACCAAACTGCACGAGCCACCGCTCCTGGTTCACCCTGCTCGACAAGTGCTCCTGCAACCTCTTCTAC
>DAOTWO010000009.1:0-18466 GCA_034435855.1 Thermomicrobium sp.
CAGGGCGAGCTGACCCCGGAACAGTTCTGGCTTCTCAAGCGCCTGTGGCTACGGGGGCCATTGCGGATCGGCGAGCTCGCTGCCGAGCTCGGTGTCACCCCGGGATCGGTGACGGTGGCATGCAAGCGCTTGGAGCGGGCTGGGCTACTCCAACGCGAGCGCGGGGCGTCTGGTGACGAACGAGTCGTCATCGTTTCGCTGACCCCAGAAGGGCAGGAACGGTTGCGTCAATGGCAGGAACTGCGGCGCGCCTACTTGGTCGAGCTCCTCGCGGTCTTGAGCGCGGAGGAGCTCGCGACCTTGCGACCGCTCCTAGCGCGACTGGTCGCTGCGGCAGAACAAGCAGAACAAGAGGATGGGGCCCGCGATGCCGCTCGTTGAAGTGACGGAGCTCGTGCGGCGCTTTGGAGATGTCCTCGCGGTCGATCATGTGAGTTTCTCCATTGAAGCTGGAGAGGTCTTTGCGCTGCTCGGGCCGAACGGAGCCGGGAAGACCACGACGATCCGCATGCTGGTCACGCTCCTCCGTCCGACCAGTGGCACGGTATGCATTGCCGGGGTCGATGCCATTCGCTATCCCGACCGGGTGCGCCGTGTGCTTGGGTACGTGCCACAGACGCTGTCAGCTGACGGCTCCTTGACTGGCTACGAGAACCTGCTGATGGTTGCCAAGTTACTCCGCATTCCCCGGCGGGATCGTGAGCGGGCCATTGCTGAGGTCTTGGAGCTCGCACGGCTTGAGGAGGCAGCGGATCGCCTTGTGCGGACCTACTCGGGAGGGATGGTCCGACGACTGGAAATTGCCCAAGCAATCCTTCACCGGCCAGTGCTCCTGGTGCTCGACGAGCCGACAGTTGGACTCGATCCAACGGCTCGTCGTACGGTCTGGGAGGCGCTTCAGGAACTCCGGCGGCGCGAGGGGACCACCCTGCTCGTCACGACTCACTACATGGAGGAAGCCGAGCTTCACTGCGAGCGCATCGGAATTATGAACCATGGCCGCTTAGTCGCCCTTGGGACCCCGGACGAATTGAAGGCGAGCATCGGCGGAGCGAGTTCGCTCGATGACGTGTTCACGGTGTTGACAGGCGATACGTTGGAGTCGGGAGGGTCATACAGTGAAGTCAGACAGCTCCGTCGGCGGCTCCGGCGTTTCGGTTGACCTGGCTACACGACTTGCGCAGGCAGTCCATCCACTCTCGCTCGGAGAGCGAGTGGCGAGCTTCGTCGCCGCATCGCTCGTGGTAGCAGAAGTAGAAGCACGTCGGTTACGGCATGATCCATGGGAGGTGGTCACGCGCGCAATCCAGCCGCTCCTGTGGCTGACCATTTTTGGGCAGGCGGTGGCGCGAGCCCGCCTCTTTACAGGGCAGGGAGATTATCTCTCGTTTCTCGCCCCGGGGATTCTGACGCAATCGGTCATGTTTACCTCGATCTTCTATGGCCTGGCCATCATCTGGGAGCGGGACGCGGGGATTCTCCAGAAGATCCTCGTCTTGCCAGTTCCGCGGGCAAGTTTCGTCGCTGGGAAGGGACTCGGGGCTGGACTGCGCGCGCTCATACAGGGTGCTGTCATCATCCTCGTTGCCGCTGCGATGGGTATCCATCTTGAGTTCGCTCCGCTGTCACTCTTAACCTGCGCAGTTGCGATTGTCTTGGGCGCAGGCGTCTTCGCAACCCTCTCGATGCTGCTGGCGACGCTCTTAAAGACGCGCGAACGTTTCATGGGCATCGGCCAAGTGCTCACGATGCCGCTCTTCTTCGCGAGCAACGCCATTTATCCGCTCGACATCATGCCGAGCTGGCTGCGCATCCTGGCACATCTCAACCCACTGAGTTATCTGGTCGAACTCCTGCGCCAAGCACTTGTGGCAGGAAACACGCTCGGCGCACCGCGTGATTGGCTCGTGTTGCTCGCCTGGCTCGTGGTTTTACAGGTGATCGTGAGTCGCCGTTACGACCGTGTGATGTTGTAAGCGTTTGTAACACACGGCTCGGAACTCCGGATCAGGCGAAGTATGACGACGGGAACCAGAGCCCGACTCATTGCGTCTTCTCAACGAGGATGTCAGAGGCGGGAGGATGACATGGGAAGGGTTCTCATCTTGGTGTGTCTGACGCTGCTCGTGACACTCGGTTGTTCGCAATCGAATGAATTGCTTCCCAGAGGGACATCCGAACCGGTGACACAAGGAGCACCTGGGACGGAACCCGCGTCACCGAGCAATCGGCTTCCCTCGATAGGCCGCCTCGTCGTACGGGAAGCCGAGCTCCTTGTCTGGTGTGACGATTACCTTGGGGTAGCGAGAGAAATCCAGGAGGTCGTCACGACGTTTGGTGGGTATGTGGTGGAGTCAGACGTGGTCGATCTACTGGACGGGAGTGGGCCGCGTCAAGCATCACTGACCGTGATGGTTCCAGCGGATGAGCTCGAGCATTTCTTAACTGCGGTCGCGGAACTGCCGAGTGTCACACGCGTTGCGAGTGAGCGCGTGCGAAGCAGTGACGTGACTGAAGAAACGCTGGATCTCGCTGCGCGCCGGCGGACATTGGAGCGCACTGAATCCCGACTCCAGGCGCTGCTCGAGCGGGCCCAGACGATCGACGAGATTCTGCGTCTTGAGCAAGAGCTTACGCGCGTGCGAACGGAGATCGAACAGATTGTTGAGCGTGAGCACTTCCTCGACCGACGAATCCAGTATGCGGAGGTTCGTTTACTGCTCGTCCCCACTCCGCGTCAGGGGGAGCCCGGTTTCCTCGAGACATTCCAGGAGGCGTGGTCAGCTTCACTCTTCTTCCTTCGGGTGGTGATTCGGGGCACGTTATGGGCAATTGTGCTGACGTGGTGGATCTGGGGTACGCTGCTGGTGATGGCTGCCCTCTTGTTGCTTTGGTGGCGACGAAGACCCTCGCGGAGGTCGCTGCCAGCCTGAAGGAACAGTGAGACCATACTTTCGAGACCACGGCTCGAACCGATCGCGGAGGAGATCCTCGAACTGCTGCGGCACCGCAGCACTGCGATGGCCTGAACACAGTTGTCTTGCCGCGGCTCCTGAAAGCAGTTCCTGAGGGGAAGTGCAATTGCTGCGTCCCGCTACGTTCCTCGTTGGAATTCTTCTCTTGGCGTCGCTCGTGTGGAGGCGACTTGTAATCGTGCCGTGGTAGACAGTGGAGTGCCCCGCTACGTGTAGCCAGTGCCGAGACGATCGAGCACTGCCTGTTGCTCGCTGTGAACCACTTCCGGTAAAGGTGACCTCGCGAAGTGGCTTAGCGTTGTCCCAAAACCACAAGCCCTGCCAACGCATATGCGCGGGCGCATTGAAGGAGTTCGTCCACGCTCACCCACTCGTCTGGCTGGTGAGCGACCGTTGGGTCGCCTGGACCGTAGATAACGGTGGGATAGCCACGTGTAGCGAAAAAGCGACCGTCCGTGCCCATACTGAAGCCGGTCAGCGAGCTGTCCAATCCGAGATAGTCATTGACTGCAACCATTGTCCGAACGAGCGGTGTGTCTTCTGGCTGGAGAATGGCCGGACGGCCAGGCCACTCCGCAGCGGGCTCGACACTCACGCGCAGTCCCGGTACCGTTTGGATGGCACGCTCGGCTACCTCGCGGACCTCGTCAACCGCAGTGTTGGGGTTCTCTCCCGGAATTAAACGCCGGTCGATATAGATCGAGCAGCGATCAGGGACAACATTCGTCTTGACTCCGCCTTCGATCAAGCTGATCGTTGCAGAGGCTGGTGCGAAGTAGGGATGCCGACGCGCGGCCAAGCGGGGCCACAACTCTTTCCGAAGAGCGCTGATAACTTGTGCCATGCCCTCGATCGCATTGACACCTTCCCAGGGAAGAGCTCCGTGGGCGGTTCGGCCATATACTGTGACGCGAATGCCGACACCACCGCGCTCCCCGATACAGATCCGATTGTTCGTGGGCTCAGCGACAAGCACGGCATCGGGACGAAGATCGGTGCGCTCGGCTATGCGCTTTGCGCCGAACAGCCCGCCGACTTCCTCATCAGCGACTTCGGTCACGACAAGCGTCCCCTGCAAGGGGACGCCGCTGCGCGCAAGTGCAGCAGCGGCCACGAGCTGTGCTGCGACCCCACCCTTAACGTCACAGCTACCGCGCCCATACAACTTCCCGTCGCGCACCACACCACCGAAGGGAGGCACCGTCCACGCAGATTCCTCGCCCACTGGGACAACATCGAGGTGCGAATTCCAGAGAAAGAGGGGGCCTGGCTCGCTACCATAGCGAGCGATCACGTTCGGTTTGGTCGGCTCGGCGGCGTCGAGCTCGATGGTGAAGCCTGCTGCACGGAGAAAATCGGCGCACACAGCTGCTGCCTCGCGTACATCCCCCGGGGGATTCACTGTTGGTAGCCGGACAAGCTGTTGAGCGAGTTCCAGCACGTCTTCAGGACGGATGAGTGCGAGGACTTGTTCGACAAGGGTCTGGTCGATCGGTGGTCTCGGCATTGTTCTCCCTCAATCGCAAGAATGACCGTGGGCCTGCAGACCCGCTCGAACACTGTGCTATGCTGGGCCAGGGAAAGAGCGTTGTCAAGGAACGAAGTGGCGAAAGCGATGCGTGCAAGCGTAACCGAGATCGAAATGCTCCTGGCACAGGTGCGTGGCGTGGCTTTCGATATGGACGGGGTTCTCTACCGGGGTGAGCAGCCACTGCCTGCGGCCGCCGAACTGGTAAAAGAACTTGCACGATGCGGTCTTGGCTACGTCATGGTGACAAATAACTCGACAAAGACGCCGGAAGAGTATGCGGCGAAGCTTGCCCGCATGGGCATGGCAGTGCCGGCCGGGCGGATCGTGACCTCTGGCATCGCGACGCGCGACTGGATGCGGCTCCGTTATCCGGCCGGGACTCGTGTCTATGTGCTCGGCATGCCGGCGCTCCAAGAAGCGATCTTGGGCGACGGTCGCTTTGTCGCGGCTGGGCGAGATGCAGAAGTGGTGGTGAGCGGTGCCGATTTCACACTCACCTACGAGAAACTCAAGACTGCTACGTTGGCGATCCGGGATGGAGCAGACTGGATTGCGACGAACGCTGACCGGACATTCCCCTCCGAAGAGGGGCTGATACCGGGGTCGGGCGCGATTGTCGCGGCACTCGCCGCAGCAACTGACCGTACACCGCTTGTTATCGGGAAACCGGAGCCCGCCATGGTCTTGCGGGCGGCGGATATTCTCGGTCTTTCTCCGAGCGAAGTTCTTGTGATCGGCGATCGACTTGACACCGATGTTTTGGCAGGGAAGCGGGCTGGGGCCCGTACGGCTCTTGTTCTTACTGGTGTGAGTTCGAGGGCGGATCTGGCGCAAACGGAGATCATGCCCGATCTTGTCCTCGATGATCTCCGTGTCCTCTTGCATGTCGTAAGGGAACGTCGCTCGTGAGGCAAGTTGGTCGCTACTGTGTAGAAGACCCTCGGACCATACAAGGGCGGGACGATGTCTCACCGCGAGGGTGGAACCTCGGCGCGTTACGCGTGCGGTACGCCCTGGAGGCCCTCGAGGAAGTTCGTGGGAGGGTTCTGATACCGGGTTGTGGCGCTGGGCGATACGTGCGGGTACTACGGCGTGAGCGGCCGGACCTCTGGATCGTCGGTGGAGATTTGAGCCGGACAGCGATCCGTGAGGCACACCGACGAGATCCGGAGGGACGGTACGCGGTCCTGGATGCTTGTCGGCTCCCGTTCGGGTCGAACGCGTTCGATGCGGTGGTGTTTCTCGATGTGTTAGAGCATGTACCGCAGCCTGCAGCGATGATCGATGAGTGCGCGCGTGTTCTACGACCGGGAGGCGTGCTCCACGCGTTCGTACCTTTGGAAGCACAACCCGGGACGCTCTACTGGGTACTGCGCACAAGTGAACGGTGGCCGATTCACCGTTGGAAGCGCGATCACGTGGGACACATTCAACGGTTTTCCGACCTAGATATCCTGCGCCTCTTGGCACGGGCTGGTTTCGAGGTACAGACGCTGCAGTATAGCTTTCACTTGGTGGGGCAAATTCATGACGTTCTTGACTATTGGCAGCGAGAACGTGCCGCTGGAGCGGCAGGGATTCTTCCGGTTTGGGCTGTCCGACTGCTGACGCGCCTTGCGTTTTTGGTCACCTGGCGATTGGCAGCGATTGAAGACCGCGTGAACCGGAGCCGTGCACTTGCAGCGGGTTTGCACGTGACAGCCTATAAACCAACGCGCGCCGAGCAACGAGCTGTCAGGGTCGCGTTGTCGGCACTGGATAGCCAGTGAGGGAGAGTTTACTGTGTGGGAACCTATCATTGATGGGCATACCGACTACGTTTTGTCGCTGTTAGAAACAGGGCGTAATTTCTTTAGTGAGAGTGATTGTGGCCATGTTGATCTCCCGCGAGCGAAACGTGGCGGCATCGGCGCGATGCTCACGGCGATTTTCGTCCGGGACGAATATCTCCCACACCAAGCACTGGCGCGAACACTGCGTGCTGTCGACTTTTTGTTCCGCACCATCGAGGCGTCAGGCGGAGCGATCGAGCTGATCACGAGCGCGTCGCAACTGGAAGCGTGTCTGGATCGCGGAACGTTCGGGGTGATCCTGCACTATGAAGGTGCGGAGGCGATCGATCCGGAGTTTGCTGTGCTCCGGCTGAGTTACCAACTTGGGCTGCGTTCCTTGGGGCTGACTTGGAGCCGGCCCAATATCTTCGCGGAAGGTGTTGGCCCGCAGGATCGGGGGCGCGGTCTGACTAGTCTGGGACGTGCGCTCGTTAAGGCGTGCAACGAACTGGGGATTCTCATCGATGTCTCCCACTTAAATGATGCGGGCTTCTGGGATGTGCTCGAGTACTCGGAGAAGCCGGTTGTGGCGAGCCATAGCAATTGCCGCGCGCTGTGTCCAGTTGCACGGAATCTCAGCGACGAGCAAATCCTTGCACTTGCCAAGAAAGGCGGACTCGTAGGAATTAACTTCCATGTCGGTTTTCTTCGCGCGGGTGCAGAGCGACCAGAGGACGTACGACTCGATGACGTGATCGCGCACATCGATCATATTGTCGAGCTGGCGGGGGTGGACCACGTGGGCTTCGGTTCTGATTTCGACGGGGCAACGATGCCTGCAGACCTGGCCAATGCCGCTCACCTACCGCGCCTACTCGAGGCATTGGCACGGCGTGGCTATGACGAGACAGCGTTGCGGAAGATCTGCCGCGAAAACTGGCTCCGCGTCATCCGTGCAGTTTGGCGTGAGTAACAGACGAAAACGCTTGATGCTGTGATCAATGCGGCCGGTGCAGAGTGCACCGGCCGCTCTCTTGTTGGCGCGTGATGCGGCGAATGCTCGCCGTTGGTCAGACATCGGTGACCAGTTCGAGCGATTTGTCTGCCACAATGCGGCGGACCATAGCCTCGAATCGCTCGATCGGCATCGAGCCAAGGTTCTCGTTTGTGCGCAATCGTACAGCGACACTTTCCTCAGCCACTTCCCGGTCGCCAACAACCAACATATATGGGATCTTCTGCAGCTGAGCATTGCGGATCTTGGCCTGCATCCGTTCATCGCCATCGTCTACTTCGACGCGGAGGCCAGCCTCGTACAGCCGATCGCGGATGCGATAGGCGTAGGGAAGGTGACGATCGGCGATCGGGATGATGACAGCCTGGACTGGAGCGAGCCAGACAGGGAATGCACCGGCAAAGTGCTCGATCAAGATACCGATGAAACGCTCGAGCGACCCGTAGATGACACGATGGATCACGACCGGTGTCTTTTCCGTGCCATCGCGGTCTGTGTACGTGCATCCGAATCGGCGCGGGAGCTGGAAGTCGAGCTGGATGGTACCGGTTTGCCACTGACGGCCAAGCGCGTCTTCCATCAAAATGTCGATCTTGGGGCCGTAGAAGGCTCCCTCGCCCTCGCCGATCAGATAGTTTCCCGGGCCGGCATGGCGATCGAGGATGCGCTGGAGAGCAGCTTCAGCTTTGTCCCAGGTCTCGGGATCGCCCATGAAGTCATCGGGACGAGTCCCAAGTCGAAGCGTGTAGCGCAGCCCAAAGATGCCGTAGAACAGCTGGGCGATGTCCAGGATGCGTGCGAACTCCTCTTCGATTTGGTCTTCAGTCACGAAGATGTGGGCATCGTCTTGCTGGAACTTGCGGACACGTAGGAGACCATGGAGGGTGCCGGAGCGCTCGTAGCGGTGCAGAATGTCACAGTCAGAAAGCCGCAAGGGGAGGTCACGGTAGCTGCGCTTCTTGAGGTTGTACACCACCATCGCGTTAGGGCAGTTCATCGGCTTCACGCCGTAAACAAGGTGTTCGTCAAGTTGAATGAGGAACATATTCTCGCGATAGTGTTCCCAGTGACCTGAGGTCTCCCAGAGACTCTTGTCGTTGATCAGCGGCGCCGCAATCTCCTGGTACCCTCGCTTTTCGTGCTCGCGTCGCCAGAAGTCGAGGAGAAGATTCAGGATTTTGAGCCCCTTTGGAAGCCAGTAAGGCATGCCGGGTGCGGTGGGGTCAAAGTGGAAAAGTTCAAGTTCGCGCCCGAGGCGACGATGATCGCGCCGCTCGGCCTCTTCGAGGCGATGAAGGTACGCCTCAAGTTGCTCGCGAGTTGGCCAGGACGTGCCGTAGATGCGTTGGAGCTGTGGGCGCCGCTCGTCACCACGCCAATAGGCACCGGAGATGCGGAGGAGCTTGAAGAAGCCGATTTGCGACGTATCGCGGACGTGGGGTCCGCGGCAGAGGTCGGTAAACCCGTCATGCGTGTACGTTGTGATTACCTCGTCAGGTGGGAACTCTTCGATGAGTTCGAGTTTATACGGCTGATCTCGAAAGAGTTCTCGCGCCTCTTCACGGCTGATAACCCGGCGGATGAAGGGGTAGGCGGCAGCCTTAATCTCTTCGATGCGGCGTTCGATCCGCTCGAGGTCTTCCGGTGTGAGCGGTCTGGGCAAGTCGAAGTCGTAGTAGAAGCCATCGGCGATCGCCGGCCCGATACCCAACTTGGCTCCCGGAAACAGTTCGAGGACAGCCTGTGCCATCACATGGGCGCAGGAATGCCGCATGCGTGCGAGGTCAAGTTCCTGCTCGCTTTCTGCTGCGACAGCAAGATCCATTTCTTTTGTAAGGTCGCTCATCTCGATCCACCTCCTCGGTGCTGTGCTGGCTCAACTGAACGGCCTGCCGCCCCGTCGGGACGGCAGGCCGAGCCTGACGCGGTTCCACCCAACTTTCCGCCGGTCTTGGAACACCAGCGGCACTCATCGGGATGCCCAATAACGGGGGCAACCGGATCCGGCTACTCGCGTTCGCCGGACCAGCTCGCGGGCGGTACGAACGGCCACCGGAACCTAGTCGAGCTTCCAGCCTGCGACTCGACCTCTCTGGAGGTCGGCGACCGTCGCATGACCCGGTCGTCGCCATTTCCTCATTGCGAATGGTAGCCCTGTGCGAACAGTACCGTCAACGGCTCATTCTGTTGGAAAGCGGTCTGCTGGGAAAAAAAGAAACCTCGCCAAGCGGCGAGGGCTGCGGTGGGCGGTAGTAGACTCGAACTACTGACCTCCACGATGTCAACGTGGCGCTCTAACCAGCTGAGCTAACCGCCCACGCCGCTAAGGAGTATAGCGGAATGCACCGCCCACTGCAAGGGAGTGTTACGGGTATGCATCCGGCGTGCGCATACGCCTGTCCTCATCCATCCCGCGTGTTGATTGTTCCGCTTGTCGAAGACCTGCTGCGTGCGGGCTCCGTTTCTAGACCGGAGTCTCGTGCTTCGCCTGCGGACTTGGTCAGGCGGTACCGCGCGCGTAGTGTACCCAGCTGACGAGCCAGGTTGGACAAAAAGCAAGTTTTGGCTGCATGAAGCGCCTCACCAGGATCGTGAACAGCTAGGGAGTGAGCTGTACATAACCGACCGATGGGTTGGGGTGGAGGAAGGGTCTGGAGGTTGAAAAGGGTGACGAGGGGTGTGGAGAACCCTTGATTCCCATGCGGACGAATGCACACGTGTCGGTGATACCGGCGAATGTAACTCTGGAAGCAGCGATATTGGCTCCGAGCTCAATGGCCGAAGTACTGATAGATCACCTCACGTGGTTGCCAGTGCACTTCCCAGTGGTCGAAGCGGGCGAGAAGAGCACGGACACGATCGTAGAGCGGCTGGAGTTTGGGGTTCCTCACCTTGTAGACGCCGCGAAGTTGTCGGGCCACGAGTTCGGAATCGGTCTGGATCTCGAGGATCGTGCCATGTGTCGGTGTTTCCCGTTGCTCCAGGAGCTTAATGAGCGTCTCGAGGGCTGCAAGAAGCGTCCGGTACTCGGCCTGGTTATTTGTTAGTGGCTCGTCGAACTCAATGGAACGGTCCATGGGTGGAAGGTCAGGCAGCTCAAGACGATAACTTCCATAGGCTGGTCCAGGGTTGCCCCGCGAGCCGCCGTCAAAGATCAGAACAATACGCTTCGGTGGAGTGATATCCTCGACCACGTTTCTGCTCCTTCACGATGCTGTGAGGAGCCGGAAGTTTGATCCGGCCCCTCACAGTGACAGAATCGGCATCGGGCGACATTAGCTGGCCACTGCGGCTTGGCGCGCCCGCGACTGTTGGATGATACTCTCGGCAAGATGTTGCGGGACAGGCTGGTAGTGAGAGAACTCGGTACGGAAGGTTCCACGCCCCTGCGTCAACGAGCGGAGCTCTGTGGCATAGCGTTGGAGTTCGGCAAGCGGCACCAACGCCTCGATGGTCGTGCGGCCATTTTCCCCTGGCGTCATGCCGAGGACTTGTGCCCGTTTGCCGTTTAGGTCACTCATCACATCACCGGTGTATGTGTCTGGAACGGTAACCCAGAGTCGCATGATCGGTTCGAGGAGAATCGGCTTGGCGGCGGCTTGTCCTTTGCGGAATGCTTGAGCTGCTGCGATCTTGAACGAGAGTTCCGACGAGTCAACAGAGTGGTAGGATCCGTCGACCAGCGTAACTTTCACGTTTACAACGGGGTAGCCAGCGAGCACTCCCTCTTCCATTGCCTCCCGGACACCCTTCTCGACTGCCGGGATGAACTGCTTCGGGACAACGCCACCCACGATCGTTTCATGGAACTCGAAGTCGGCATCTGGAAGCGGTTCGAGGTCGAGGAAGACGTGGCCGTACTGCCCGTGGCCGCCGGTCTGCTTCTTGTGCTTGTACTCGACTCGGCGAACTGGAACCGAGATTGTTTCCCGATAGGGAATGCGGGGCAGGCTCCAGTCGACCTGAACGCCGAACTTCCGAGCCATGCGGTCGAGCGCGATCTGGATGTGGCTCTCGCCCAGACCGGAGAGGAGTGTTTCTCCGGTTTGGTTCTCTCGGCCGACACGCAACGTCGGGTCCTCTTCGAGGAGTCGCTGCAAAGCGGTCCCCATTTTGTCCAGGTCGGTCTTTGTCCGTGGGAATACAGCGACTGTGAACACAGGCTCGGGAAACTCGATGCCTGCGAGTGTGATTGGCCGACCCGGATCGGTCAAAGTATCGCCAGTTCGTGCAACCTGGAGCTTCGCTACTGCACCGATGTCGCCTGGCCCGATCTGTCCCACCGGTATCTGTTCTTTGCCCCGTACGACGAAGAGCTGGCCAATGCGTTCCGTCTCAACGCGCTGCGGAACGGCGGCGTGCGAATCGGTCCGGAGTGTTCCGGAGTAGACGCGGAAGTAGGAAAGCTTGCCGACGAAGGGGTCGGCGAATGTCTTGAAGACAATCGCGGCGAGCGGGCCGCTCGGATCGGGCGCAAGTTCGATTCGCTGACCGTCTGCTCGCGTAGCGCTCGTCGGGCCGGGTGCCGGGAAGAAGTCGATGATCGCGTCGAGGAGGGGAAGCACACCCTTCAGAGCGGTGGCCGCGCTCACGAACACTGGCACAACTGCACCGCTGGCGATCGCTACACGCAAGCCAGCGCGCAATTCGTCCGTGCTGATCTCGTCACCTTCAAGGTAGCGGAGCGTCAATTCTTCGTCGCTCTCGCAGGCTGCCTCGATCAGCTCAGTGCGGAACTCATCCAGTGCGCTGACGAGCTCGTCCGGAACAGCAGTACTCTCAAGCGCTCCATTCTCCGTGTAGCGATAAGCCTGACCGGAGAGGACATCCACAAAGCCCTGGAAGGATTTCTCTTGACCGATTGGCAGATGCATCGGCACGACGCGGTTGCCGAACGCTGTCCGTGCACTGGCGAAGGCCTTGGTGAAGTTCGCGTGTTCGCGGTCCATTTTGTTGATCACCAAGGCACGTGGCAGTCGATGCGCTTCGGCGAGTTCCCACATGTGCTCGGTGCCGACCTCGACGCCGACCGTCGCATCCATCAGGATCAGCGCGGCATCGACGATGCGCATCGCACTGTGGACCTCACCGACAAAATCGAAGTATCCCGGCGTATCGATGAGATTCACTTTGTGTTCGCGCCATTCGAGAGGGATGATGCTAAGGGAGATCGAAATACGTCGCTTGTGCTCGTCAGGGTCCCAGTCGGAGACGGTCGTCCCCTCTTCGACACGACCCATCCGAGAGATCGTACGGGTCGCGTAGAGGAATGCTTCGGTCAACGAGGTTTTCCCTGTACCACCGTGGGAGAAAAGGCCGATATTACGGATCCGTTCTGGGGGATACTGCTTCACTGTACCCTCCTCACTAGCCGAACCGGCGACCGGTACCGCAAGCGGTACGGTGACGCCCAGATCGGATTTGCGCGAGATCGCCACATGGCGCACCTCGGCTTTCGGGACTGGCACCTGCTAGTATAACGCGCCAGCGACGTGATACGGGTAAGAGATGAGTCGAGAGGATCGGCAGATGACAACAGGAGCTCCACAGCAGTGCTCCGATGAGAAGGAGCGTCTTGTCGCACTGATCCAGGAACTGGCTGCCCTCGATGGAGTTTCTGGGCATGAGCAAGCAGTTGTCGCTCGACTCGTCGAGCTGTTCCGTCCCTTTGCCGCAACGGTTGAGGTCGATTCGTTTGGCAACCTCGCTGCGTGGCTACCGTCACCGGTCGAGAGGCCGGTCCTGATGGTTTCCGCGCACTCCGACGAGATCGGTCTTGTGGTGAAAGGGATTGAGCCGAACGGCTTTCTGCGTGTGGAAAAGATCGGCGGTGTCATCGACAGTCTCCTCCCTGGGCGGCACGTTCGTGTGCGCGGGTATCGTGGGGTGATCGGCGTGCGTCCTGGACATCTCCAGAGTCCGGACGAGCAACGGGCAGTTCCTCCACTGCGCGAACTCTACGTCGATCTCGGCTTCGACTCAGCAGAGGAAGTGAGAGCACTTGGCATCCGTATTGGCGATCCGATCGCCTACGAGGAGCCCGTCGAGCGGTTGGCCAATGCGGATCGCATCAGTGGGAAAGCGTTGGACAACCGTGTCTCCTGTGCAGTGCTTGTCTTACTGGCGGAGCGATTAGCTGGCGCAGCGTTGCGCTGCCGACCAGTGTTGGTTGTGACGGTCCAGGAAGAAGTCGGCCTGCGTGGGGCGCAGATGGTCGCATTTCGTCTCTCTCCGGATGCAGCGATCGTGGTGGACACTGTTCCTGCTGGTGGGACGCCGGACACTGATTTGGTACGAGATCTTGGAATTCGGATCGGTGGAGGGCCCGTGCTCGCTCTGGCGAGTGGGATGGGTGGAGTACGGGGGCATCTGGCACATCCTGGCATGCGCGACTTTCTCTTGCGGATTGCGGAGGAGCGTGGTATTGGGGTTCAACTTGCCCTCTTTCCACGTAGCACATCGGATCTTGCGGCCGTGCATCTCGAGCGGGGCGGAATACCGTCGATGGTGGTGAATATTGCGCGGCGGTATTCACACAGCCCGGTCGAGACGCTTGACCTCAACGACGTTCTGGCAACGATCGACCTTCTCGAGGCGGCTGTTCAAGCGTTCGATTCAACGGTGTCCTTCGATTTCCTGGCTGGTCATGGCAGTTAACCTGGTGGCGTCGTGCTGTGCTGTCGGACTCGCTCATAGGCAAGACGTAACCCATACAGGGTGAGGTCCGGCTCAACAGCCAGGAACTCGGGGACAAGTGGTGCAACGAGTGGGGCAAGACCACCCGTGGCAACGACCGGGGCTTCCTGACCGAGTTCCTCACGAATACGTCGGATAAGCCCACGCACCAGTTCGGCGTATCCAAGGACCGTCCCGGCCTGGAGGCCCTCCCGAGTGCTCCGGCCGATGGCTCGGGACGGAGGTTCCAGGGCAACGGTGAACAACCGAGCCGCTCGCTGTGTCAGTGCTTCAAATGCGATTGTGATGCCCGGTGCGATAGCGCCACCGATGTATGCGCCCGTTGAATCAACGACATCGAAGGTGGTGCCCGTGCCGAAGTCAACGACGATCATCGGAGCACCGTAGCGTTCGATCGCCCCGAGCGCGTTGCAGATCCGGTCAGCTCCAACCTCGGAAGGATTGTCAACTCGTAGTGGCAACCCGAGTTCCTGATTGCCATTGACAACAAGTGGTTCGATCGCGAGATGTCGCCGAGCGAGCTCCAGAAAAACACTCGTCAAAGGTGGGACAACACTTGCGAGTGCGACCGCCTCAATGTCCTGAATGTGAAAGCCTTGGGTCTGGCTGAGAACGACAAGCTGAACCCACCATTCGTCAGGCATCCGGTCGCGGGCTGTGGCAAGACGCCAGCGCGCGCGTAGCTCAGTGCCTGCGAAGACTCCGATCACAACGTTCGTGTTGCCGACGTCGACTGCCAGAAGCACGGCGCGTACCCTTTCCTACGAGCTGAGGACGCGGACGACCGCTCGTTCGCTGGTCCTGAGCGTACTGCAGGGCGAGTTCTCCTGCACGGTGCGCGCGATGGAGCGCGCGTGCTCGACGAGGAGCGGGAACGATGGAAGAACAACGACGATTGTCCCGGAGCGGCCAAGTCGAGCGGCTTCGGGCAGAACCAATCGAGGGTCTGCGCAATGAAGTCAATCTCTTGGGGACACTGCTCGGAGATGTGCTTCGTGAGCAGGGCGGACCGAGACTCTACGAGATTGTCGAACGAGCGCGGCAAGAAACAATCATCGCGCGTACTACTGGGAACGTTGCAGATCGTCTCCGAGCGCTCCTGGGGTGGATGGAGACTTTGCCTGACGAAGATCTCTTTGGTCTGGTCCGCGCCTTCGGGCTCTATTTCCACCTCATTAACCTTGCGGAGCAGCATCATCGGGTGCGGACGCTCCGGCAACGAGAACGAAATGAGCCGCCGCTGCATGAGTCGTTGGAAGCAGCGCTGTTGACGTTGCGAGAACGACGCATTGAGCCTGAACGGGTCGCGCGGATTCTGGGTGAACTTTTGGTCTTTCCCGTCTTTACGGCACACCCGTCTGAGCCGCGTCGGCGAACTGTGTTACAGCGGCTCGCGGCACTCGCGCCACTGATTCAGCAGCTGGACGATGTGCGTCTCGCGCCGCGCGAGCGTGAATGGTTGCTGGACCGTATCCGGGAGGAGATCACGCTGCTCTGGCAGACGGCTGAGACCCGAGTGGCGCGGCCGACGCCGCTTGACGAGGTTCGGAGCAACATTGCAATCCTCACTGGCTCGGTCTACGAGGTAGTTCCGATCCTGCGTCGTGCCTTGCGACGCGCATTGGCCCGCTCGTACCCCGAGCTGCTGGAGCGTCCTTGGCCTTTGCCGATACGACTCGGCACCTGGGTCGGCGGCGATCGTGACGGCAATCCGGCAGTCACTGCAGCGGTGACAGAAGCAACGGCGCGTCTGATGCGCGAGGCGATTCTGCGCCGGTATCGTGAGGAAGTGGTCGAACTCCGTCGGGCGCTGAGTATTTCGGCTCGGCTGCGATCGATCACACCAGAACTCACCGCACTCATTGAGCGCGAGCGAGAAGCACTCGGGTTGACCCCGGTGCGAGCCTGGGCTGACGAGCCATACCGGCGAATCCTTGGCCTTATCGAGGAACGCTTGCGTCGAACAGAAGTGGGAGAGGAGGGAGGATATACCTCGCCGGAGGAGCTCCTGGGACATCTGCAACTTGTCGCGGATTCCTTGCGCCGGATCGGTGGAAAGCGGATCGCGGACGGACGAGTGGCGGATTTGCTCGCTCGCGTCGAGGTGTTCGGTTTCCATCTCGCCGAGTTGGAGATCCGACAAGATGCAGCACGGCATCGGGAAGCACTCGCCGAGCTGTTTGGGCTTTCTGGGCAGGCGGGTTTCAGCGAGCGAAGTGTGGAGGAACGTCTGGCGCTGGTGCTGGCTCGACTCCGTGCCGAGCCGTTTGGTTTTCCACGCGGCGCGCTTTCCCCGGAGACACGTGAAGTGCTTGACACGTTCGATGCGGTAGCGCGGATCCAACGTTTCAATGGCGAACGGGCCTGTCATACGGTCATCGTGTCTATGACGGCCGAGCCGGCCGACGTTCTGGGGACGTTTGTGCTCGCGCGGGAGGCCGGGCTCTGCGGGGTGGACACTGACGGATGGCAGGCATGGTCACGGATTGATGTCGTGCCCCTCTTTGAGCAGATCGCAGAACTTGATCGCTGCCACCAGATTCTGGCACAGCTGCTCGACATTCCGGAGTATCGGGCGCTGGTTGCGTCCAGAGGTTCTGTCCAAGAAGTCATGGTCGGATATTCCGACAGCAACAAGGATGGTGGCTACGTTTCCTCGAACTGGCGAATCTATCAAGCACAACAGCGCCTGGCAGAAGTTGCGGCGACATGCAAGGTACGCCTGCAAATCTTCCACGGGCGGGGCGGTGCGATTGGACGCGGTGGCGGCCCGATGGGACGGGCGATCTGGGCGCGACCGGCGGCGGCGCGCACACCGCTCCTGAAGGTCACGGAGCAAGGCGAGGTGATCTTCGGACGGTATAACGATCCGGCGATTGCTCTCCGCCACTGGGAACAAATGATGCATGCACTTTTGGTCTCGAGTTCCGCCGAACACGAGCCTAATATTCCGCCAGAGTGGATTGAGTTGATGAATGCCTTGGCGGAGTGGTCGCAGCAGGCATATGGGGAGCTCGTAAAAGTCGGTAACGTGTTTGTGTCCTATTTTACGATGGCGACACCCTTTCCCGAACTGGCCAGTCTCAACTTAGCGTCCCGCCCCGTTGCTCGGCGAATGGGGGCGCATGGGGTGATACAGTTCGCTGACCTTCGTGCTATCCCCTGGGTTTTCAGTTGGACCCAGACGCGTGTCAACCTTCCTGGTTGGTATGGCCTGGGAACAGCGCTCGAACGAGCGTTCGCGTGCGGGGCGCAGCAAACCCTACAAGCGATGTATCGGCGGTGGCCGTTCTTCGAGATGCTGGTTGATAACGCGCAAATCAGTTTGGCGACGGCTGAAATGGCAATCGCTGAGCTGTATGCGTCGCTGGCAAATAACAACGCTGATGTCTTCACACGCATCCGGGACGAGCACAGCCGTACAGTGCGAATGGTGCTGGCGGTCACCGGTCAGCACGATCTCCTGGAGCGCTCGCCGATCCTCGCCCGGCTGGTCAAACTGCGCAACCCTTATGTTGACGTGCTCCATCTCTGCCAGATCGTGCTGCTGCGGCGCTACCGAAGGACAGAGCAGGAGTCGCCTGAACGGCGGGCTCGCCTGTTGGATGCGATCCATCACAGTATCAACGCGATTGCGGCAGGACTGCAGACGACTGGTTGAGTGGCTCCGGCGGCGAGATGAGTAGTCGCTCCAGCTCTTCGCGCGCCAGTGGATCTGTCTCGCGGTCACGAGCTCGCCGGAGCACTGGTTCGCTGAGGGCGAAGTCGATTCGCGCCATAGCCCAGGCGGCGTGGCTGCGCACGAGCGGTTGATCATGACCCAGAACAGCCTCTTCGAGAGTCTCCAGGTGGCGCGCGTCGCCGACGTTGCCAAGGGCCACGGCAGCATTCCGCGCAAGCCCCGCGCGTTTTGCCCGTAGAACCGGGCGTCCACGATAGACACTCCGGAACTCCTCTTCGGTCATCCGGAGCAGCCATTCGAGTGATGGGTAGCAGTGCTCAAGCCGCTCAGGGCGGACGACGTCGTCGTCCGTGGGTTGCGCCGCAGCAGTGTACGGGCAGACTTCCTGGCAAATATCGCACCCAAATACCCAATTGCCCATGAGGGGTCGTAGTTCCCAGGGAATCGGGCCCCGGTGTTCAATCGTCAAGTAGGAAATGCAGCGAGGCGCATAGAGCGCGTAAGGACCGACAAGTGCACCGGTGGGACAGGCGTCCAGACATCGGCGACACCGCCCGCAGCGGGGGCGAAGTGGCTCATCGGGCTCGAGATCGATGTCGACCACAAGCTCAGCAAGCAGGACCCACGAGCCGTGATGTGGGACGATGACCATGGTATTCTTCCCCTGCCAGCCGAGTCCAGCGCGGACGGCGACCTCGCGGTCGACGATCCGTGCGGTGTCCACGAGATAGCGGGCTTCGATCCGCCGTCCCAGTCGTGCTTCCAGGAGCTGATGGAGTCGTTGCAGCCGATGGC
>DAOTWO010000010.1:0-9218 GCA_034435855.1 Thermomicrobium sp.
CAGGCTGAAGAGGTTCTCGGTATGCCGTTGCGGCGCCTGTGCTTTGAGGGTCCAGCCGAGGAACTGGCGGATACCGCGAATGCGCAACCGGCCATTCTAACAGTTAGCTTGGCGTATCTTGAGGCGTTGCGTGAGCGCTTGCGGGAGCTGGGTGCGTCGCTGCAACCGACGATCGTCGCTGGTCATAGCTTGGGCGAATTTACGGCGCTGGTGGCCGCAAATGCTCTGCGGTTCGAGGATGCTCTTCGCTTAGTGCGCGAACGTGGCCGACTGATGCGTGAGGCAAGTCTTGAGCGCCCAGGGGGGATGGCGGCGGTCATTGGCCTCGCCCGGGAGGCGCTGGAAGACGTCTGCCGGCAGGCAAGTGATATGGGGCTCGTGGTCGTGGCCAACGACAACTCCCCGGGACAACTGGTGATCTCGGGTGAGGAGCGTGCGCTGCAACGTGCGATGGAGTTGGCACAAGAACGTGGTGCGAAACGCGTGGTACGCCTTGGGGTCACGGTGGCGTCGCACTCGCCGCTGATGGAGCGGGTGGCCCAAGCGCTAGCGGAGCTCCTTGCCCGTATTCCGCTGCGAGAGCCGGACATTCCGATTGTGGCCAACGTGACAGGGAAGATTTTGTCGACGGTCGAGGAGATTCGCCGTGAACTCGCTTGTCAGGTGGCGCAGCCAGTACAGTGGACCTCCAGTGTGCGGGAGATGGCGAACCGCGGAGTGACGACGTTCCTTGAGATCGGGCCGGGACAGGTCTTAACCGGACTCGTGCGGAAGATCCAACGTGATGCCGAAGCCTATTCGATGCGCGATTTGGGGTTTGAACCGTGAGTAAGTGGACGAGGGGGCGACTGTGCACCGCGTCGTGGTGACCGGACTCGGGGCGATCACGCCACTCGGGTTGGACGTCCCGACGCTCTGGCGCCGGCTTTTGGCTGGCGAATCGGGGATCGACCGAATCCAAAGCTTTGATCCCAGCAATCTTGAAGTCCAGATCGCAGCTGAAGTAAAGGGTTTTGATCCGCGAGAGTTCATGGACTTCAAAGCAGCTCGCCGGATGGATCGTTTCTCGCAGTTTGCGGTTGCTGCTGCCGGGGAGGCGATCCGTGATGCAGGGCTCCAGATCACACGAGAGAATGCTGACCGGATCGGTGTGATGCTAAACACTGGAGGCGGCGGCATCCAGACGATGGAGCGCGAAGTCGTGACGTTCTACCAGCGGGGTCCCAATCGGGTGAGCCCCTTTTTCGTTCCGATGTTCGCGCCGAACATGGCTGCCTGCCAGATCTCGATCGTCTACGGGATCACGGGGCCGATCATGGCGTCGGTTGCGGCGTGTGCCGCGGGCGCGCAGGCCTTTGTCGATGCGCTGCGTCTGCTCCGGCTGGGTGAGGTCGATGTCATGATCGCTGGAGGCACAGAGGCCGGGATTACGCCGGTTGCAGTGACGGCCTTTGCCAACATGGGCGCGCTCTCGCGCCGGAACGAGGAGCCCCAGAAGGCGAGTCGACCGTTCGATCGTGATCGTGACGGGTTCGTGTTCGGCGAAGGGTGCGCGGTGATGGTGCTCGAGACTGAGGAACACGCGCGGCGACGCGGCGCGCGGATCTATTGCGAGCTCGCCGGTGGGGCAGTGACCGGCGACGCGTACCACATCAGCGCCCCAGATCCCGATGGCCTTGGTGCCGCACGAGCGATGCGCCTGGCATTGCGGGACGCCCAGATCCAACCCGGAGACGTGGACTACATCTGCGCTCACGGAACGTCGACGCCGCTCAATGATGTCACGGAGACCAAAGCGATCAAGGCAGTGTTCGGTGAATATGCCTATCGCGTGGCAATTAGTTCGCCGAAGAGCATGATAGGGCACCTGGTCGGGGCAGCCGGTGCGGTATCAGGGGCTGTCTGTGTGCTGGCGATCCGTGACGGGGTGATTCCACCAACGATGAACTTGGAAAATCCCGATCCGGAATGTGACCTTGATTACGTCCCGAACGTGGCGCGGCCGATGCCAGTGCGAGTCGCTATGGCGAACGCCTTCGGCTTCGGAGGGCAGAACGCCGTCGCGGTTTTCCGAGCATACGACGAGACGGCGTGACGCTTCCCCTCCCTTCCAAATGATCGGGTCGGCCAGCACATCCATTGTTTCGGGATGTGTTTGGAGAGGTCAGGTGTTGGTTGTTCACATGGGGACTGACGCGCTGTCGCGACAGCGTTGAGTGACAGACGAAACCGCACAGCGCACCTACGGAACGCTGATACGCATCCTTGCGTCCGTAACTTCTTCACCTTGGGGTGTTTCGCGCACTGAGGATCTGCGCTTTGGTTGTGTGCCTGCTGAGTTCAGCAGGGGCGTCTGTTGCGTTCCTTGGTCCGGCGGGACTTGGTGGGTCACCAGCGGAATTGGGAGGCGAGGGCATCAGCCTCAACGCGCAGGACGATTGGTGAGCCGTGCGGGCATACTGCCGGCGCGCTGGTCTGCCCGAGGACTTCGACGAGCGCACGCAAGGCTGGACGGGGGAGCGGTCTGCCACGGCGAACGGCGGTGCGGCAGGCGAGCTGAACAAGAAAGCGGTCTCGCCAGTCCTCATTCGCGTCGGACTCATCGAGAAGCGTAAGCAAGCTGGGCGCAAGTTCCTCGGGTTCACCGATACCGGCTAGTGGGTCAGAGCCGGGCACGACGCCAGGAAGCGTCGGGATCGAGCGAAGGAGGAAGGAGCGAGGGCCGAACGGTTCGCAGTGGAAGCCGAGCGTGGCGAGACGATCGAGCCAACTGGCAAACCATTCCACATCGGCCGGTCGGACGTCGATCAGAATCGGCTCGGGAAGGAGGGCAAGGTCGGGTTGCGTGGCCTGGGCGTCACGCAGTCGTTCATAAAGGATTCGCTCGTGGGCTCGGTGCTGATCGACGAGATAGAGCGCGTCTGGCCCCTCAAGGAGGATCAGCCGCTTCTGGAGTTGTCCGAGAAGTTGCAAGGGCGGAAATGCTGGAGTGACGATTGGCGCGTCCGGGGACTCTTCGTCATATCGTGTGTCTGGTTCGCTGACGGCAGCGGTGCTGCGGAGGGGATCAAGGAGCTGGGTCGGCGGAGTGAACACGAAACGACGAGGAGTACGGGCGAGGACGCTGCGCAGGAGTTCGCTGGCGGCTTGGCCGATCTCCCGCTCGGCGTGCAGCCTCACTTCCAGTTTGGCCGGGTGGATGTTGACGTCGACGGCACGCGGATCAACGTCGATGACAAGTGCAAGGATAGGATGTCGCCCGCGTGGGAGAAGCGGACGGTAGGCTGCCTCGAGGAAAGTCAGGAGCGTTCTTGGCTGTGTCCAACGGCCGTTGACGATGATGTGGAGGTGGTTGCGATTGGAGCGTGTCAGGTCAGGACGAGAGACGAGACCTGTAAGCCGAGCACCGGCAACCTCCAGCGGCCCAAGCGAGCGGAGCGCGTCCGCAAGGGTAGGGCCATAGAGCTCGATGAGCGTCGTCGAGAGCTCGCCAGCACCAGTTGTCTGGAGCGCAAGCCGGTCTTCGAGCCAGAGTGCAAAGCGTACCGCTGGCGCAGCAATGGCAAGGCGGCGTACGACGCGGACGATCTCGGCGACCTCGGCGCGTTCGTTACGGGTGGCGGCAAGGCGTGCGGGGACATTCTCAAAGAGCCGACGGACGATGACGGTGGTGCCTGGAGGGTGGGCGACCAGCTCATCAGCGACGATCTCTCCGCGAGAGAGCGTGAGGCGGCGACCAAAAGGTGTATCGACTGTTGCGCTGGCGATCGCGAGCTCAGCCACTGCCGCAATGCTTGGTAACGCCTCACCGCGGAAGCCGAGCGTCTCGATCTGTTCAAGGTCGTCGTCAGGGAGCTTGCTCGTGGCGTGTCGCTGGACGGCGAGTGGGAGCTCGTCGGGCGGGATGCCGTAGCCGTCGTCACTGACGCGGATCTCAAGCAAGCCGGCGCCGCGGATATGAATGCGGATGTGAGAAGCAGCGGCATCAAGCGCGTTCTCAACAAGTTCTTTGACGACAGAGGCAGGGCGTTCGATCACCTCACCAGCCGCGATGCGGGCGGCGATTGCTGGGGGAAGGACGCGGATTGATCGGCGAGGGGCGACAGGCCGGGATACCATGTCTCAAGCCTGGGGAGTGGTGATGCCACGTAGACGTGCCTGTTGCTGAAAGAGCCAGTCGAGCGCTTGCCGAGGCGAGAGCTGGTTCAGGTCGAGCGCGAGGAGTTCTCGAGCAAGTGCCTGCGCAGCGGCTGACCTGTCGGGGAAGCCGGGCAACGGGAGCTGACGGGGACCATGGGGCTCCGCGACACAGGGTTGCTCACTCTCTTTCTGCGCAATGGTGACCGCACTGGGTGGAGCGCTGAGGAGTGTCTCAGCGCGGTCTGCGACCCAGGATGGGAGACCTGCCAAACGGGCCACATGGATGCCGTATGCGCGGTCAGCGGGGCCAGGGAGGACACGGTAGAGGAAGACAACGCGGCCATTGCGCTCGATTGCGGCGACGTGGACGTTTGCGACCCGCGGGAGTTCGGCGGTCAGGGCGGTCAGTTCGAGAAAGTGGGTTGCAAAGAGGGTGCGGGCACCGACGCGATCGTGGAGATCTTCAAGCACAGCGCGAGCAATAGCGAGGCCGTCCTGCGTCGCGGTGCCACGTCCAACTTCGTCAAGGATCACAAGACTGCGTCGGGTAGCCTGGTGGAGGATGGTTGCCGTCTCGATCATCTCAACCAGAAACGTGCTCTGGCCTCCGGGGAGATCGTCATGGGCGCCGATGCGGCTGAAGATACGGTCGACAAGGCCAATCCGCGCGCGTTGGGCGGGGACGAAGGAGCCGATTTGCGCAAGAAGCACGATCAGGGCCACCTGGCGCAGATATGTACTCTTGCCACCCATGTTGGGACCAGTGACCAAGAGTATTTGTGGTCTCTCCCCGCCGAGCTGGCAGTCGTTGGGAACGAAGGGGTGGTCGTCGAGCGTTGCTTCGACGACCGGGTGGCGACCGCCTCTGATCTCAAGCGTGTCGCTCTCCTCCAATTCTGGGCGTACCCAGCCGTACCGTGCTGCCACTTCTGCGAGAGCGCGAAAGGCATCGAGCTGTGCGATCCAACGAGCAAGATGCAACACTGCTCCAGTGCGGCAGGTAACCTCGCGCGTCAGTCGCTCGAGCGCGGAACGCTCGAGTGCGGCGATCCGCGCTTCGGCCGCGAGGAGTCGCGCTTCCGCGTCCTTGAGTTCCGGAGTGATGAAGCGCTCACCGGTAGCGACTGTCTGCTTCCGCACGTACTCGGGCGGAACCCGGTGGAGGTGGGGACGCGTGACCTCAATGTAGTACCCGAACACCTTATTGTATCCGACCTTGAGCGAGCGAATACCGGTGCGTTCGCGTTCGCGCTGCTCGAGCGTTGAAAGGAAGCGGCGTGTCTCCTGGATGACAGCGAGTTCGGCATCGAGTTCCGGACAGAAGCCGGGACGGATTCGCGCACCCTCTTCATCTTCGACGATCGCTCGTTCCAAGAGTGCGGCCAAGTCGTTACAGGAACCAGCCGTCTCGGCGAAGGCCCGTAACGGCTCATGTGAGGTAGCCCGGAGCGTACCCACGAGCGCCTCGGCAGTCGCGAGTGCCTGACGCAGGGTGAGGAAGTCGCGGACAGAGGCGGTACCCTGCACGATCCGGCTCGTCAACCGCTCCAAATCGCCAGCACCGAGCAGGATCTGGGCTAGCCGATGACGGAGTTCGGGGCTCGCGACGAGTGTGGCGACAAAGTCCTGGCGGCGACGGAGTTCGACGAGGTCACGGATGGGCTCGCTGACAAGACGGCGGAGCGCGCGAGCTCCCATCGGCGTGCAGGTGAGGTCAAGGACCCCAAGCAGACTGCCGCGTGTTCCACCGGTGCGCAAGCTCCTGGTGAGTTCCAAGTTGCGGCGCGTTGCCGCGTCTAGTCCGACGCGGTACGCGGGGAGCTCTGTGCGCAGGCTGGTAAGCAGGGACACAAGGGAGGGATTCGTTCGTTCGAGATAGGCGACAATCGCACCAGCGGCTGCGAGGGCAGCGGGAGCATGCTCGCAGCCGAAGGGTGCAAGCGATTGGACGCCAAAGAGCGTGCGGAGGCGTTGTGCGGCACGGTCGGGGTCGAAGTGCCACGGTTCGAGGCGAGTGAGACGGCCTGCAGGTGGAAGCGATCCCTCAAAGGTCTCGGCAACAAGGCACTCGGCTGGTGCGAGGCGAGCGAACTCTTCGGCAAGGAGTTCCATGCGGTCTCGGCCGGCGAGTTCCATGGTCGCGAACTCGCCGGTGCTGACATCGACCCACGCTAGGCCGATGCGATCTCCGTGGAAAGCAACAGCAGCGAGATAGCAATTCTCAGTAGCGGGGAGAAGGGCAGCTTCGGCGACCGTCCCCGGTGTAAGGACGCGCGTGACGGCACGCTCGACGAGTCCACGCCCCGGCTCGCTCAGCTGCTCGGCAATGGCGACGGTGTGACCGGCGGCGAGTAGTCTCCCGAGATAGTGGTGAAGGGCGTGGTGGGGGATTCCAGCCATCGGGATACGGCCGTTGCGCCCGAAAGAGCGCGAGGTCAGCGTGATGCGAGCATCACGGGCGACAATTTCAGCATCCTGATCGAAGGCTTCATAGAAATCGCCGAGTCGATAGAGAAGGATGGCATTGGGATATTGGGCCTTGAGGCGAAGGTACTGTCGACGTGAGGGGACGAGTTCCTCTGCCTCACGCATGCGCGATCGACGGGTCCGCGACTCGGTGGATGGTGCGCTGTTGGTCATGGGCAGCTGTCCTTTCCCTCCCCCGTTGTTCGGTCCGCGTCGTCAGCGTCAAGGATACGAAGCTGAAGGGGAGAGTGACTGGGTGGCAACGGTAACTACGGCGGTTCGGGGACGGACTGGGAGGAGAGACGTGAACGTGCTGTGCTGCATCGCCGGGATCAGTCCAGGAATGATCGGGAACTACCTTGTCATTCTGGCACTCTCGTCCCGGGGCAGCGTGGCCTCAGTGATCGATGAAACGTGAACAAGGATCTTCTACCGTTTGAGTTTTAGTGGGAGGCTGCCGGAGAAAGAGAGCATAGACCCCGAGGAGTAGTGCCCGGGGCGACTCTCGATGAGAGTGATGGTCGAGGTTGGGGCGAGTTGGGGGACAAGACTCAGCGTGTCGTCGATGGTCGGCGGGAGAGTAGCCAGGCGAGCAGTGTAAAGGCGATCATGATCACCGTGCCGACGAAGACTGGTGGCCAGCGGTCGTGCGTCATCTCGCGGACAAAGAGGAGCGTCTCGCCAATTGCAACAATGATAGCGACCGCGATGGCGACCGAAAGGATCGGCACGACGAGGGCGAGGACCAGGTCACGGCGCATTCTGTCTGCCTCCTCCACTCCACCAAGCGGGCTGGTTGCGGCCAGCCGCCACAGACGCTCGTGTGGAGTATGCGTGACGCTGGCCGTCGTGGCAAGCTGGCACTCCTGAGAACACAAAACGGAGCAAAGGTTTCACCCTGGTGTCTGGACCAGTAGAGGAAGCGAGGGGCATGTTTGCCCTGCTCGGGTGTCCTGCAAGGCTCGCTGAAGACGCACGAGCATGCGATGATGGCATGCTGAGGAGTCTTGGGATCGTCGGAGCGCAGCGGGGTGGCCGGGAAAGGAGGACACCAGTGGAACTTCGGGAATTACTCGCAGAACGCATGAGCAGGTTAGGGACAGAGAGCGCGTTTGAAGTGCTAGCTCGGGCTCGGGCACTCGAGGCCCAAGGGCGTTCGATCATCCATTTGGAGATTGGAGAACCGGATTTCGACACGCCGCCGCACATCGTCGAGGCGGCGGTCGAGGCACTGCGGGCGGGGGACACGCACTATACGCCGGCGGCTGGGCTGCCGGAATTGCGCGCGGCGATTGCGGAGGAGGTGAGCAAGACGCGTGGGATCCCGGTCGATCCGGAGCAGGTGGTTGTGACCCCCGGCGGGAAACCGATTATGTTCTTCACCATCCTTGCGCTGGCGGAAAGTGGTGCCGAGGTGATTTATCCAGATCCGGGATTTCCGATCTATGAGTCGGTCATCCGTTTTGCTGGTGCTACACCGGTGCCACTTCCGCTGCGTGAGGAGTTCGGGTTCGCGTTTGATCCGGCGGAGCTCCGCCGCCTGGTAACGAAGCGGACGCGACTGGTGATCGTGAACTCGCCGCATAATCCGACGGGAGCGGTGGTCGGTCGGGAGGCACTCGAGGAGCTAGCGCGCCTGGCGCAGGAATTCGACTTCATGGTGCTTTCCGATGAAATCTATCGGCGGATCGTTTACGAGGGTGAGGTACTGAGCATTGCCAGCCTACCGGGGATGGCGGAACGAACGGTGATCCTTGATGGGTTCTCAAAGACGTACGCAATGACTGGTTGGCGACTTGGGTATGGAGTCGCACCACGCTGGCTGGCTGAGCATCTGGTGCGGCTGGCGGTGAACTGCCACTCCTGCGTGCCGGGATTCACACAACGGGCTGGGCTCGCGGCACTCCGAGGACCGCAGGAGCCGGTCGAGCGGATGGTCGCAGAATTCCGGCGACGTCGGGACGCTGTGGTGGAGGGACTCAATAGCCTACCCGGCGTCCGCTGCACGTTGCCGGCCGGGGCGTTCTATGTCTTTCCCAACATCACTGGTACGGGGCGATCGGCGGAGACGTTGGCCCGGGAGCTCCTCGAGCAGGCAGGCGTTGCCGCGCTGGCGGGGACGGCATTTGGCCGGTTTGGTGAGGGATATTTGCGTCTCTCCTTTGCCAACTCGATGGAGAACTTACTTGAGGCGATTGAGCGGATGCGGCGGTATCTGCTGCAGTCGTACGGAAAATAGGTCCGGACCTCTCCTCGCGATCTGACACATGGCGCGGGTCGGAGCAGTTGTCTGGTGTGGCGGTTCTGTTCGCAGTCTCTGGTGCAGTTCCGGGGTAACAGGAGTTCGTGGCGATTTCCTGGTCTTTGTTCCTTCCGAGTCGTCCGGGACGCTGAGCTGTCTCAGAGGGTGCGTACGGGTGCTCAGTCCCTGGGGCAACCTGCTGCCATGCACCCCGGATCAGCAGCGGTAACGCTTTGGGTCCGGTTGAGGGGGCGAGTGCGGAGCACGAGTGGGTGATCCGGGCCAACTGTTTGGTTGCTAAGCTGGTGATGCTCGGGACCTCGCACGATTCCGGTCCGCACGTGTGATGGCGACCGGTCGTCCACAGCAG
>DAOTWO010000011.1:0-2844 GCA_034435855.1 Thermomicrobium sp.
AGCTGAGTGTGCGAGATGGGCCGCCACGACTCCGCTGCAATCAGGCCTCCGAGTATGAGCTGCGCGAGCTCCGCGCAGCCCTCGCCACCCCGAAGGGCATGACAGGACGTGGCCTGAGTTCGCTTCAGACCTATGCGGCGATGGTGGGGGTGGGGCCACGCATCGAGATTCTCCTGCCGACCCCAACCCCAGTCACTGGTGAGTCGAACAGTCCAGTAGAAGGGCCCGGAACCCCAGGCTCTTATCCGACATCACCCGGTCCGGGCTCGTCTCCCCCTGCCCCAACCCCTCCAACGCTCCCGGGAGAGCCTCCCAGTTCAGCGAACCCATAACGCGCATGCGTTCACCTGCGACTTTCACCGACAGCAAGTGCGCTCACCCTGCGCGTTCTCCAGCAGTGTTGTAAACGGCCCGGGCGTCATCGTGGGAGAGCTTCAAGAACAGGCAAGAGCAACCGTGCACACTGACCGCCGCTAGGAATGCTGCGCAACTTCCCGGGTCGTGCTATCCTTCACAATCGGGCGGGGAGGGGTAGACGAGAGCGAGGTGCATCGGTGTCGCTCGTCGATTACGCGGTCATCGGGTTACTCGTTCTCACCAGTACAGTGATGGGGACAGTCCTCATCCTCCTTGGGCACTTTGTCCGGCCGCGCAAGCCGACGCCAGCCAAACTCCAACCGTATGAATCGGGAGTGCCGGATGTGAACCCACCCCGCGGCCGCATCACGCCACGCTTCTATCTTGTGGCCCTCCTCTTTGTGGTCTTTGACGTCGAAGCGATCTTCCTTTACCCCTGGGCGGTCGCCTTCGACGCATTGGCACTTTATGGCTTTCTCCAAGCCGCGCTGTTCGTTGGGATCCTGCTCATTGGGCTCCTCTACGAATGGCGGAAAGGAGCCATGGAATGGGTATGAGCACGGTACAGAGTCACCCCAACATCATCACCACCACGGCAGACTGGGTTTTCAGCTGGGCTCGGCGCTCTAGCCTCTGGTGGCTTCAGTTTGGACTTGCGTGCTGTGCCATTGAGATGATCAGCTCGGCCATGCCACGCTTCGACCTCGCCGAGCGCTTTGGCATGCTCTACCGTGCCTCCCCGCGCCAAGCTGACCTCATGATTGTGGCCGGCACGGTAACGAAGAAGATGGCACCAGTCGTGCGCCAGCTCTATGATCAGATGGCCGATCCGAAGTGGGTGATCAGTATGGGAAGCTGCGCCAACGTCGGTGGGCCATTCGATACCTACGCGGTTGTGCAAGGTGTGGACCAGGTCATCCCGGTCGATATCTATGTTCCCGGTTGTCCACCAGTCCCGGAAGCACTCTACTATGGCGTTCTGGAGCTGCAGAACCGCATTATCCGCTATGAGCGGCTGAAGCAGCGGTACGGGCTGGAAGCTGCAGAGGCGGACCGCCAAGAGCAGCGTGAGGCTGCCCGCGCTGCGCTTGGCCCACGCTCGTCGGGAGCGCGATGATGAGCGAGCCGCGACCGGTCCCAGCGCTGACGGCTACAAGCCCATGGGACACGACCGGATACTGGGGGCCAACCGACCCTGAGCAGCACCCCGCGGTGCGTCTGGTTCGCGAGCGCTTTCCAGATGCCTTCCGCGAGGCAACCGTCTTCCGTGACGAGATGACGATCCGCGTCGATCGACGCGCTTTGCGCGACGTTGTCGAGTTCCTTCGGACACATCCGGAACTCCGTTACAACCACCTGACCGACATCACTGCGGTTGACATGCTCTACCTGCGTGAGCGACCACGCTTCGATGTCGTCGTCCAGCTCTACTCGATTCCACGTCGTCAGCGACTGCGGGTGAAATGCGGCGTCGACGACGGAGAGACAGTCCCCTCGCTCGTGCCGATCTTTGCCGGAGCCAATTGGCTCGAGCGCGAGTGTTACGACATGTTCGGGATCGTCTTCGAAGGACATCCGGATCTTCGCCGCATCCTCCTCCCTGAGGACTGGGACGAGGGCCATCCCTTGCGCAAGGACTATCCGTTGCGCGGGTACCGCGACTACGTTCAGCCCGGCTTCGAATCGCCTGCACCGCGGATCCGCGGCACGCTGCGGAGGCCAGGGCCATGATCGACTTCTCACAGCCAACGCCGGTTATCCTGAGCGAAGTCCGGCAGCTCACTCCGACACGGCGCGAACTCGTCCTCAACATGGGACCACAACATCCCAGCACGCACGGGGTGCTGCGCGTCCGTCTCACCCTTGAGGGTGAGACGGTGATCGCCTGCGACCCCGTCATTGGCTACCTGCACCGTGGAGTCGAGAAACTCGGCGAGTCACACCGCTACGCCCAGTTTGTGCCGTGGACGGACCGAACGGATTACGTCGCCGCGCCCTCAAACAACCTGGGATACGTGCTCGCAGTCGAGAAGCTCTGTGGTATCCAAGCACCGGAGCGTGCGCAATACTGGCGCATGATCATGGCCGAGCTTGCACGCCTAGCCTCGCACCTCGTCTGGCTCGGCACGCACGCGTTAGATATCGGTGCCCTCTCTGTTTCGCTCTACACGTTCCGTGACCGTGAACTGATCCTCGACATCTTCGAGAAGTTCTGTGGTGCACGACTGACGACCAATATGATGGAGATCGGTGGGTTCTCACGAGAGATCCCGCCGGACCTTCCAGAGATGGTGCGGGAGTTCTGTCGTTACTTTCCCAAGGCGATCCGGCAGTACGAAGATTTGTTGACGGAGAATCCGATCTGGCTCGCCCGCACCAAGGGGGTCGGGATCATCGAGCCAGACGTTGCCATCAACTATGGCCTGACCGGTGCCTGCCTCCGCGGTTCTGGCGTCAATTATGACGTCCGCAAGGCGATGCCGTATC
>DAOTWO010000012.1:0-4983 GCA_034435855.1 Thermomicrobium sp.
GTTTGGCCCGTCCCAAGCGATCTGGGTGCTTCCGGTCGCTGTGGGGTCGGGCAGCGGTAACGTGCCAGTGAGCAGAAGCTCCCGTCGCGGGTCAAAGTCCGCTTCGCAGAGGCGCGCGAGCGCAGCCTCAAGACTGGTCACCGTGGCGTTCGTGGCCAGCCAGGCGCGCGGAAGCGCGTCGGGATTCTCCCAGAGCACGAGTCCCTCCGCACTCGTCAATTTCTGCTGGAAACGCATTCCTGGATAGTCGGCCTCAGCCGATGTAAGGACGAAGCGCACGTTCAGGAGATCGAGCAGTGGGCGCTGCGGCGCACTCCGGGCGCAGTCCAGGATCTTCGCGTAGGCTGCCGGTTGCATCGGGTCGTAGAGCCCGCCAGCGTCTTCCAGCGCGTGGACAGCTGCAGCGCTCGGCTGCCAACGGATGGTGAGGGAGAGCAGACGCCAGGGGCCGTCTTGATGGGAAGCACTGCGAACGGTTTCCACCACGCTCGGATGACGGAAGTCGATGAGTAGGTCGTCTGGTGTGGGGTTGAATGGGGCGGTCGCACTGAAGAGGTCGAGCGTCATTAAGGCGATTCCGGCCAATGCGCGTACAGTGGTTGGGAGCCGTGTCTGATGTGCCCAGAGCCAGACGGTCGTCAGTGCAAGCCAGAGAACTGCGAGGAGTACTCCTTCGAGTGCAATGATCGCTCGCGGGGGTGGCGTGGCACTAGCAACAAGAGGCAGCAGCAGGAGCGGTGTTATCAAGAAGCTGAGCGCAGCAATTGTGACAGCAAGGCCGCGTTGCAGGAGTGCCGTACCGTTCCGCGAAGTGTCTGTGATGGCAGCGAGGCCAAGCGCTGCGAGCAAGGCTAGCGTGAGGTCGACAAAGAGGAGTGTGCGGGCTGGTGCGCGCACAAGATCGGCGAATGGCAAGAAGCGATAGATCCAACCATGCAGTGGCGTGCTGGGACCAAGCGCGTGCAAGAGGGCGAGTAGCCCAAGACCGCCGAGCGCCCAGCGGAGTGGCTCGCGACTCCAGACGAGGCCGATACCGGCCAGGAGCAGCGTGATAATCCCCGCATAGCCCCACACTTCCCCACTGGCCCAGCTTCCCCACCAGTTGGTGGGGTTATCACCCCAGAGGCGGGGGAGGACAAAGGAGAGGAGCGCAATTGGCTGGAGCGCAAACTCGCTTGCCTGCTCGTAACTCAGCCCGCCGGCCCGCACCGATCGCCGTGCGAGTTCGAGTGCAGGAAGTAGCGCTGGTGCAGCGAGCAAGAGCCCACTAGTAACGCCAAGCCCGGCGCGGAGCCCCTCGGCCATGAGTGGTCGAAGGGTCCAAAGCCACTCCGAGCGCGCGGTGGTGGCGACCACCTCCCAAAACCTGCGGAGCTCCGAACCATGCCAGGTGATCAGGCAGGCGAGCCACCACAGGCCACTTGCCAGGAGACCATAGAGCAGCGTCTGCTGGTGGCCACCGGTGGCGAGCAGAAAGGTCGCCAGCGCGATCCCGCCCACCCAGCGCCAGCGTTGCGTTGCAACGAGACGAGCAAGCGCGAGCCACAGCCACGGGATCCAGACAGCGGTTGCGAGCATCGAGTAGTGTCCGAGGTGAGCGACGAGAAAACCGCTGTAGGGGAAAACGATTCCAGCAGCGAGGCTCGGGATCCGATCGAGGGAAAGCCCATATCGTGCAAGTGCATAGGCCCCCAGGCTCGCAATTGCATAGTGGACGAGCACCAGAAGCTCTAGCGCCCCGTAGCTGAACGGTCGCGCGAGTAGCCAGGTGAGCCAGTTCAGCGGGTAGAGGGTTCCAGTTTGGTAGTTGGCCCACTGGGGCATACCGCTGAAGAGTGTGGGGTTCCAGAAGGGCAAATATCCCTCTTGTACCGCGCGAGCTGCAAAGGCGTGGAGCGGAAAGAAGAAAGAGGCGAGATCGCCACCGCCACGTGGCACGTGGGCAGGCGTCGTCAACGGACGCCAGAAGAAGAGGAACCAGGCGAGCGCGAGTGCCCCGAGCGCAGTGACTTCCCCGGCCAGGCGGCGACGCCAGCGCCAAACGGCAACTATTGCCCCAATCCAGAGTATGGCAATCAGGAGAACGAGCCAACTCGGGAGCAGTCCAGCCGTTCGTGGTCCAAGATCCACGTCCACCGTGCGGCCCCCGCGGGAATTAGACGTTGAAGAGGATGTGGACGATGTCTCCGTCCTGAACGACGTACTGGCGACCTTCGAGACGCAGCGCGCCGAGCTTCCGTGCCTCTGCGAGCCCACCAGCACGGACGAGCTCGTCATAATGCACGACCTCGGCACGGATGAAGCCCTGCGCGAGGTCGGTATGGATTGCGCCGGCCGCCTCGACAGCGGTTGCTCCGCGGCGGATCGTCCAGGCACGGACTTCGTCGGGGCCGACGGTAAAGAAGGAGATGAGTCCAAGCAAGCGATATGAAGTACGGATGACGCGGTTGCGCGCTGGCTCGCTGATCCCCAGTTCCTGCATGAAGATGGCTGCCTCGTCAGGGGCGAGCTGGGCCAGTTCGGCCTCGAGCTTTCCTGGCAAGGCCTCGACCGCGACACCGGGGCCAGGGACACGCTCGCTCGCGGCTGCGAGGAGTGCTTCGGCTTCGGGGAGTCGTTCCTCGCCAAGATTGAGCAGGACAAGGAGCGGCTTCTGAGTAAGGAAGCCGAAGCCACGGAGGAGCTTCTCCTCATCAGGTGCGAGCTCGACGGCTCGGATTGGTGTTCCTTCGCTCAGTGCGCGGTGTAGACGTTCCAGAACTGCACCTTCGCGTTCATGCATCTCGCGTTCGGGGCCGCGAAGTTTCGGGATCATCTGGCGGATCCGCTGCAGGCGCTTGTCCACCATAGCGAGGTCGACGAAAAGGAGTTCCATGTCGATGGTGGCAATGTCACGTAGTGGATCGACCGTGCCTTCCGGATGAGGAACAGCGGGGTCATCAAAGGCGCGGACGACATGGACAAGTGCGCTCGCCTGCTGCAGGTAGCCAAGGAGGCGGCCGCCGAGTCCCCGCTCGTGGATCCCTTTGGCCAGTCCGGCAACGTCCCAGTACTGGATCTCGGCCGGAACGGTGCGACGTGGCTGGAACATCTGGGTGAGCACATCGAGCCGGGGATCAGGCACCTTGACGGTAGCCAAGTTCGGTTCGTCCTCGACACCACTGAAGGTGCCAGTTGCTGCGCTCGCGCCGGTCAACGCGTTGAAGACCGTTGTCTTGCCACTCTGCGGAAGCCCGATCAATACGAGCTGAACTGGCATGCAACCTCCCTCATCTGTCCACCGCGCCTGTTGTACCACGAGGCGCTGCGGGAGGAGCGAGAAGCGGGTCGGGAACCCCCACTTCAGCGAAGGCGCGCGCTCGTAAGCGGCAAGAATCGCACTCATGGCAGGGCCCCTCGCCCCCGCGGTAGCAAGACCAGGTGAGGCTGTAGTCAACCCCAAGACGCAGGCCCAAGCGGATGATCGCTGACTTCGGCACGTCTAAGAACGGTGCGAGGACGGGGATGCGCCGGCCAGTCTCGACGAAGCGGCGCGAGGCGAGATCAGCTGCCTGCTGGTAGGCTGCGAGGAACTCGCCGCGACAGTCAGGATAGCCGCTGTAGTCGACCTGGCTGACGGCGATGGCCACGGCGTCGGCATCGATCGCCTCGGCGTAGGCGTGGGCGACGGCAAGGAAGATGAGGTTGCGGACAGGGACGTAGGTTGACGGGATGCCGCTTGTCGGCTGCGAGGGAATCTCTCCGGCGCCGACGAGCGAGGAGCCGCCCCACTGAGCGAGATCGAGCGTCACGATCCGGTGCTCGGCAAAACCGAGTCGCTGTGCGACAGCCTGCGCCGCCAGGAGCTCGCGCTCATGACGCTGGCCGTAGCGGAAGGAGAGACCGTAGAGCTGGAAGCCGTATGCGTGGAGGAGATACGCAAGTGTTGTGCTGTCAAGACCTCCAGAGAGCAGGATAACGGCGCGGCGTGGCAATGTGTTGCTGTCCACCCTTTTCCCCCTTTCCGGGCTCTACGCATTTCTCGCGTCTCGAGTATGCTCGGCTCGGGAAGCGGGGGTGAGGATGCGACACTGGGCTCTCAGCGGTGCAGCGTGGGTTGCAGCGGTCATGGCCCATCGGGTCTGGAGCGAAGCACCGCCGGGCACACTCCGCCGCGGGTTGAGCGATGCTGCCTCACATGCTGCACTCGCGCTCGCGACGACGCTGCCGCTTGCGAGCCGCGCGCCGACTCCTGCGCGTGTGCTCGCGGGGGCGCTGGTCGGTGCGCTGGCTATCGATCTCGATCACGTTGTTGCCGCGCGTTCTCTCCGACTGCGGACCTGCATGACCATGCCGAGCCGTCCACCCACGCATTCGGTGTTGACGGCCGGCTTGTTGGTCGGCTGGGCGTTCCGCTGGGATCGACCGTTTGGTCTTGGTGTGGGGCTCGGCTTGGGATCGCACCTGGTGCGCGATCTGGTGACCGGCGGTGCGCCGCTCTTTCATCCAGCCCGCATCGTCACGCTTCCGGAGCGGTGGGCATTTCCACTCGCGCTTGGTCTTGGAGCAGTGGGATGGTGGCTCTCTGGTCGATTACCAAACGCATAGTCATGTCTCTGTGCTAGGATTGCGCGTGGGAAGGAGGGAGAATGGGGACGATTGTCGCGATCCATGGGGCACTCGGCGAATCGCTCGCGATTGTCTATCTCCTGATTGCTCTTGCGAGCTACGTGCGGCGGCGACAGGGTGGCCTGCCGATGTGGCTGGTGGGCATCGCGCACCTGTTGATTGCGCTGCAGGTCGTGCTCGGCACAATTCTCTATATTCGGGCGCCGCAGCTGATCAGTATTTGGCACCCGATCACGGGCTACCTGGCGCTCCTCGCATTGGGGTTGAGTGTTGTCTTGCGCAATCGCCTCGGGCGAGCGAACAGCCAAGCACTGTCCGCGCTCATCGTTATGGTGCTGGTGATCGTCAACGTACTGATTGCGCGTCTCCGCTAAA
>DAOTWO010000013.1:0-2565 GCA_034435855.1 Thermomicrobium sp.
TCACAGGATTGATGCCCCCGGTTCTGGCCGCGGCTGCGCTCATGCCTCGAGGAGGCGCGGGAGGCGCCACCTGGGCCAGAACAAGAGCCTCGGTCTGTTATGGAACTTGACCGGCCTTTGGGCAACTCCAGTACCTGGTCTCTGCCGTGCCTTCTGCTGCGGAGGGAGTGCTGAGTTCCCCAAGAGGAGGTGTGTCGGCCTTACGGTTTGGTGATCGTCGTGGCACCGCAGGTGCAGGCGAGCGTCGCAGAGGAGTGAGCGAGTGTACGTCGCTAGGTCCCCCTGACATCCTTGGACGGGCAGTCGGTGGTCTTCACAACACGGGACGAGATAGCGACGCAGACACTGACGTCGTACGATGGAACAGGTGGTGATGGAGGAGCCGTGGAGCGGCAACGTGACGCTGGACGTGCAGATGACCTCGATCTTCCATTCCCGCTCGAGCGACTGCGGGGGGTCATCGTTCAGTGTTCAGTCTGCGGTGCACCGATCGCAGTATTCCGGCGGCGCCGCTTCTACGCATTGCGGGCGGATGTCGAAGAGACGCCGGAGGGCGGTGTTCTCGTCTGCCGTGTGTGTGGGGCACGCCAGCCGGTGCGTGAACTCTTAACGGTGAATCGTCGTGTGCGTCGAAGCTGAGGAGCGGTATGCTCTCGACCAGAATGCTGCCGGGGAGGAATCGTGGTGCGACTCGCGTATCTTGGACCACCTGGGACATTCACAGAAGAGGCGGCGTTGCGCTACGCCGAGCGTGAGCAGGCGGAGCTCATTCCGTTCAGCTCGATGCCAGCGTTGGTCTCGGCTGTGGAGACGGGGCTGGCCGACCGAGCGATTTTACCGATCGAAAACTCGTTGGAGGGGACAGTCAGTACAACGGTTGACCTGCTGATCCACGAGACTGACCTCAAGATCTGCGCCGAGTTGATCCTGCCGGTGCGGCACTTTCTCCTCGCTCACCCCGGGACGCGACTGGACGAAATTCGGGTTGTCCTGTCTCATCCGCAGGCGCTGGCGCAGTGTCGGAGGTTTCTGGAACGGTGCCTGCCGCAAGCCGAGCAGGTTGCAGCGCTGAGCACGGCTGCGGCGGTGGCTGAGGTGATGCGGGGTGAGGACCGGTCAAGGGCGGCGATTGGGACGCTGCGTGCGGCGGAGCTCTACGGTGCGGCCGTGCTCGCGCGGGATATCCAGGATCAGAAGAGCAATGCCACGCGGTTCGTTGTGCTGGCACATGAGGATGCCGAACCGACAGGGGTCGATCGGACGTCGCTCTGCTTTACGGTCAAGCGCAACGTTCCTGGTGCGCTCGTTGAAGTGCTGAACGAACTGGCAGTTGCACAGATTCAGATGACCAAAGTCGAGAGTCGCCCGATGAAGTCGGTGCTCGGTGAGTACGTTTTCCTCGTCGACATTGAGGGACATCGGAAGGATCCACAGATCGCGGCGGCCCTGCAACGAATGGCGGAGAAGGCCGCTGACCTCAAAATCTTTGGTTCCTACCCGCGCGACGAGGATGGTCTCAACGGCTCGCGCGAGCAGCGGTGGTGAGGGGACAGCGCCATGCGCGTGATCGGCGGGAGCGCTCGGGGGCGACGGCTCAAGGCACCGCGCGGGTTACGGACGCGGCCGATGGCGGACAAGATCCGCGAGGCGCTCTTCGCAATGCTGGATGCGCTCAGTATTCGTCCGCGCCGTGTTCTTGATCTTTATGCAGGGAGTGGTGCAGTCGGGATCGAAGCGCTCTCGCGCGGTGCTGAGTGGGTTGACTTCGTGGAGCGAAGCGCGGCGGCTTGTGCGGTGATCCGCGATAACTTAGTCACGACCGGCTTTGCGGACCGGGCCGCGGTGCACTGCACCACCGTGCAGGCGTTTCTGCGGCGGCCACCGCGCGAGCCATATGATTTCGTGATCATGGACCCGCCCTATGCCGATCCGACGATCCACGAGACGATGCTCGCGGTCGCCCATTCCCCGCATGTCCGAGACGGGACAGTGCTGGTCGTTGGTCACTCGCCGCGGGTGCCGATGCCGGAGCGGATAGATGGCTTGGAGCAGCTGCGCGATCGTTGCCATGGCGACAGCTGTGTCGCTATCTATGTCATACGGCGCAGCGGACCGGACGGAAGAGAGGCTGACTCGTGAAGCACATCGCCTTTTATCCTGGGACGTTCGATCCGATCACCAATGGGCATGTCGACGTAGCGCAGCGAGCAGCGCGTCTATTCGACTTCCTCATTGTAGGGATCTATGCGGGGCACGAAGGACGAACCAAGCAGCCGCTGTTCAGTGCCGAAGAGCGGCGTGAGCTGGCCGAGGAGGCCTTGCGCGGGCTGCCGAATGTGCGCGTTGACGTCTTCAATGGACTCGCGGTAGACTACGCGCGTGCCGTGGGGGCACAGGCGATCGTTCGGGGGCTGCGAGCAGTCTCTGACTTTGAGTACGAGTTCTCGCTGGCGCATATGAACCGTCACCTGGCGCCGGACGTGGATGTCGTGTGCCTGATGACGAGTTCACAGTACTCCTTTATCAGTTCGAGCATGATTAAGGAGGTAGCGCAGCTCGGCGGGA
>DAOTWO010000014.1:0-6449 GCA_034435855.1 Thermomicrobium sp.
TGTCGAGAGAGCGACGGACCGCACGCCGTACCAGGTCTGCGAGTGCCGCAGCCTGGGCCAGGGCAACGCACGCCGCCACGCCTCCGCCACAGCGATAGCGCGGGCGACGGATGCGGTCGATGAGCTCCTGTACGCTCCAGCTCGCGATTCGATCGTCGACTTCGAGCATCCTCACGCTCCTCCCAAGTGTCGGTGGCCAACCACCGTTCGCTTGACCGCAGCGAGTATAGCGATGAAGTTTGTGTCGATTCGGTGTCGCTTCCCTGTTACTTCAGCAGGTTGCTTTCCAGCGCTCCACCCTGATTGTGCCTCATGGGCACGGGCATGTGGACAAGGTGGAAAGGGGTTGACGAGGTGGCACGGCTACGCTAGGATGGAAGTGTCTGAGAGGCATTGTTCGCTGGTAGCGAATTCGCTGGGAGCAGAAAGGTGGGGTGCGATGGCAACCGAACCGGTGACGTTCTTTGGGCAGCTGCTGAAGCGGTACCGGGAGGCGGCACGGCTCTCACAGAGCCGCCTCGCGCAACGCGCGGGCTTCGATCATAGCTACGTCTCGCGCTTGGAGAGCGGGCGTCGTGCTCCGACACGAGAAGCGATCGTGCGGTTGGCGGAGGCGCTCGAACTCTCGCCGGCTGATCGTGACTCTCTCCTCGCTGCTGCTGGTTTTCTTCCTGAGCAAGCGGAGCATCTGTTCGGGCACGAACCCGTTTTGAGCGAGGTGGTGGAACTGCTGCAGCGTCAGGACGTGCCCGACGCGATACGGGAAGATCTTCGCCAGTTGCTTGCGCTGGTCGTGCGGCAGGTGAAGAGAGCGTTGGTTGGGATTGGATCTGACCAGGACGTGTCGAGTGGGTATCCGAGCGATACGGGGTGGGGCACCCGGTGGTCGGGGCAGACTGCGCCAGGTGGTGCCTGGTGACAGAAGCGGATCGGGCGTGAGAGAACGAGTCTGTTCCCTGTCGGGTACCCTTGATGGTAGACAAGGACCGTCCGGGGACGGTCTCGGCGGCGGTGATCGGCGAGACGAGTACCGGCAACACAGTCAGGCGAGGGGGGCGCGTGTCACGGCCGTTCGTGCATCTTCACCTCCATACAGAGTTTTCGTTGCTTGACGGATTGGGACGAATTCCGGAGTACGTCGCGCGTGCACGCGAATTTGGTATGGAACACATTGCTATTTCTGATCACGGCGTACTCTACGGGATCATTGATTGGTACAAGGCAGCCAAGGCCGAGGGGCTTCACCCGATCATTGGGATGGAGGCCTATCTGGCTCCACGCACGGTGCAGGATCGTGACAAGACGATCTACCACTTGTTGCTTCTCGCGGAAAACGAGCGAGGATACAAGAACCTTTTGAAATTGGCGACGCGCGCGAGCCTGGAGGGCTTCTATTACAAGCCGCGGATCGATCTCGCGATGCTTGCCGAGCATGCAGAGGGGTTGATTGTCACCTCCGCCTGTCTGGGTGGGCCACTGGCACAGAATCTTCTCGCCGGTGACCGGGACGCGGCACGAGACTGGGCCTATCGGTTACGCGATCTGTTTGGGACTGACCGGTTCTTTGTTGAGCTTCAGGATCACGGATTACCAGAGCAGCGCCGCGTCAACGCCGAACTTGTCGGGTTGGCTCGCGAACTTGAGCTCCCCCTCGTTGTGACGAATGATGTGCATTACCTCGACCGAGAAGATGCGGCAATCCAGGATCTGCTTATCTGCATTCAGACGAATTCGACCTTGAGCGATCCGAAGCGGATGCGTGTGCAATCGGATCAGCTCTACTTCAAGAGCGCCGAGGAGATGTGGCAACTTTTTGGTGAAGAAGTTCCGGAAGCGCTCTGGAATACCGTCCGCATTGCGGAACGCTGCCAGGTTGAACTTGAGTTTGGGCGCCTCCATCTTCCGGATCCGGGTATTCCTGACGGGATGACAGCGGACGAATATCTTGCGAAGCTGTGCTGGGAAGGAATCCGGCAGCGATACCCGGTCGTGACCGAGGAGATTCAGCGGCGTCTCGAGTATGAGCTGGATGTCATCCGGCAAACAGGATTCTCAAGTTACATGCTTATTGTCCGTGACTTCGCGGAGTTTGCCAAACAGCGCGGCATCCTCTATGGGGTTCGTGGCAGTGCTGCAGCGAGCATTGTCCTGTATGCACTCGGCATCACCGACGTCGATCCGCTCGCTAATCGTCTGGTGTTCGAGCGGTTCCTCAATCCGGAGCGGCGCGAGATGCCGGACATCGATATGGACTTCGCCGACGATCGGCGCCACGAGGTGATCGAGTATGTTGCCCGGAAGTATGGACCTGAACATGTAGCGCAGATCATCACCTTCGGTACGATGGGGGCGAAGGCGGCAATCCGCGACGTTGGACGTGCGATGGGTTGGCCACATGCCGAGGTTGATCGGATTGCTCGCCTTATCCCGAATGGGGTCAATATGACCCTCGATCGGGCACTGCAGGAGAACCCCGAACTCCGGCAACTCTACGAGAGCGACGCACGGTCGCGGGAACTGATCGACAACGCTCGCAAGTTAGAAGGAATCGCGCGCCATGCTGGGACGCATGCAGCGGGCGTCGTCATCTCGGCGTCGCCACTCGTTGAGCATGTGCCGTTACAGCGACCGGCTCGTGCGGAGGAAGGGGCACTACCGACCACCCAGTTTCCGATGGAGACCGTTGCTGAGATTGGTCTCCTGAAGATGGATTTTCTCGGCCTGGCGAACCTGACGATCCTGGCAGACGCGGTCGAGCTGATCCGGCAGACGCAAGGGATCAACATCGATCTGAAACGGATTCCCATGGACGATCCCAAAACGTTCCAGCTGCTGAGCGACGGGCAGACGTTCGGCGTCTTCCAGTTGGAAAGTGCCGGAATGCGGCGCTACATCCGAGAATTGCGCCCAGCGTCAGTTGCCGAGCTTGCAGCGATGATCGCGCTCTATCGTCCCGGCCCGATGCAACACATCCCCACGTACTGCCGGGCGAAGCATGGTTTGGAGCCAATCCAGTATCCACATCCGGACCTTGCGGAGATTTTGGACGAGACTTACGGGGTGATTGTTTACCAAGATCAAGTGCTCCTGATCGCACGCAAGTTCGCTGGCTACACGCTCGGTGAAGCCGACATCATGCGGAAGGCGATGGGGAAGAAGATCCCCGAGAAGATGCGCGCCGAGCGTGAGCGCTTTATCGCTGGAGCGAAAGCGAATGGGTACAGCGAAGAGGATGCTGAGCGGATCTTTAACCTGATCGAGCCCTTTGCGGGGTACGCCTTCAATAAGGCGCATGCGACCTGTTATGCGGTTGTCTCCTATCAGACAGCGTATTTGAAGGCAAATTACCCAGTGGAGTACATGACGGCCGTCTTGCGGAACGCTCCCAGTCATCCGTCCGGCACGGTGAAGCGCATTGCCGCAGCACTCGCAGAATGTCAGAAACTGGGGATCCCGGTTCTTCAGCCAGACATCAACAAGAGTGAAGCGACCTTCACTGTTGAGACCATGGCAGATGGACGCCAAGGAATCCGGTTTGGGCTTGCCATGGTGAAGCATGTGGGTGAGGCAGCAATCGAGGCCATCTTGGCCGCCCGAGCGCAGCAGCCCGAGCGACGATTCCAGAGCTTTGAGCATTTCTGTGAAACTGTTGACTGGTCAATGGTGAATCGGCGAGCAGTCGAAAGCCTGATCAAGTGTGGCGCTCTTGATTGTCTTGGTGACCGAAAAATTTTGCTCGCGCAGCTGGACGGTGCCATCCAAGCTGCTCAGGCGCGGCAGAAGGCACTCAAGCGTGGACAAATGGATCTGTTCTCGGTGGTTGGGGCGGAGCAGCTCGCACCGCTGCAGTTCGCGCGGCCTGATGTTGAGCCGCCGGACATTCCCCAGCGGACGCTCTTGGGATGGGAACGGGAGCTCCTGGGGGTCTACTTGAGTGCCCACCCGTTGGACGAGTTTCTGCCGCTTGTCCGCGAGCGTGGGATCGTGCAGATTGCAGAACTCGACGAAGAATCGGTTGGGCAAACTGTGGAACTGCTGGTGCTCGTAAGCAGTTTTCGAAAACTACCGACGCGCACCGGGCGGATCATGGCAGTTCTGCAGGTCGAGGATCGATCCGGCACAATCGAGGTCGTTGTATTCCCTGATTTGTACGAGGCGCATCGCGACCTGATTTCAGACGAAGCTGTCCTAGCGATCCAAGCGAAGGTGGAGGAACGGAACGACGAGCTCCAACTGGTTGCTCAGGCCATCCAGGATCCCCGCGAGATCTTGCGGACCATCAGCAGCCCGACACGGATTGTCCATCTGCGATTTCCTGTAAGTACCAATGCGGACCAGGATATCGCGCGGATGCACGAGTTGCGCGAGCTTTTGGCTCAGTTTCCAGGTGACGATGAGCTGCGGATTCATCTTCCATTGGGAAATCGCGAGGTAGTCCTGGCGACACGGCTCCGCGTCGACTGGTGCGAAGATTTTGTGCGGGTCCTCGAGTCTGCGTTAGGCCAGGGAGCAGTCTGGATCGAGGAGACGATTGGGAATCGATTGCGCGATGCGGCGTGACCTCTGTGTTAAGCGATCTCGAATTCGATCCGTTCAAGTGTCGTAATTGCGTCCAGAGCATTGTCTGCGAGGATCAGGCAGAGATCACCGGTGCGCGAGAGACTGAGCGCGTAGCGAAGCGCGTGGGCCAGGCTTGGTTGCATGGCAACGACGGGCGGCATCGGGTTCTGAACAATTCCCTCGCGAAGCGCATGCAGGCGGTCCTCAGATGCCGCGCCATAAACGATGATGAGGCCACGGATCTTCCCGAGGATTCGACCTACCTCGTGCAACTCCTGAGTGGTCAGCCAGGGAAAGTCATGAACGATCACGAAAGTGTTCCGGGGGTTCCTCTGGCGAATGCCCCGAATGAGGGGACGCAGCATCCAGGGGTGGCGTGCGCTGTCGATGAGTACGTCTCGTCCCTGCAACGTAAAGAGGTTGCATGCCCCGGGTAAGACGGTTGGGTTTGGGAGAAAGGTACGCGCCACCGCACGGATGGTCGTGAGGGGGACGCCGAGTGCAAGAGCGAGAGCAACGGCGCACATGACGTTCTGAATCTGGAATGTCAGCGTACCGCCCAAGGTGCAGGGTGCGTCGCGAGCATCCAGAAGCGGAATTTCCGGGCCATTGTCCCATTCCTGAGGGTCAACTGACCGGGCTTCTCCATGGTTTTCTGCCGTCTTCGCTGCGACCGATAACATGCTCTTTTCGCTCTGAAGTGAACTCTGGAAAGCTGCACGAGCACCGATCTCCCACAGCGCCCGATTGGCGACAATGACCCCCTCTCGGCACCAGATGGCCGGGGCACCAGTCTCGCGACAACGTCGAATCGCCGGGTTTTCTGGATGAAGGCCAAAGAGGACGATTCGGGCATCGGAGCGCTCCGCGAGTTCGAGAACTGCTGGGTCGTCAGCATTCAGGACGAGGGTGCCCATGGGGTGCACTGCTCGAGCCACAATCTCGTGTGCGCGCGCGGCATAACGCGTCTCCGACGCTAAGAGACAACCGTCGTCGTTGCCACAGAGTGTGGTGATTGCCGCATATCCGTAACTCGCCTCAGGCAGTCCGACCGAGGCGACGACCGGTGCCTCCAGTTCCTGAATCGCAAGATCGAGCTCACCCGCCACGAGGGCGCGCACGATTGCTGTCCATGGGTGGAGTTCTCCTTCGAGTTGGTGGCCGTTCATGAATACGCCACTCGTGCACCACAGACCAGTGGCGAGTTGGCGTGCTCGCGCCATTTGGTAGAGCAGCCAGGCGACCGTGGACTTGCCACGTGTCCCCGTGATGGCAACGAGGGGGAGCGGACTACGACCGTGGTTTGGCTTCCCTGTGTCCTTCATCGTGGGCCCCGCAGATCGTCACGACCTACTTTCATCGTTTATTGACGATTTCTCGGTAGAGCACGTGAACCAGTCCTGTAGGATAAGAAGTGCTCGTTGCATGGCTTGGGCTCGATGGCTCCATCGGTTCTTTTTTTCGGCAGACATTTCGGCGAAGGTCTGCTTGGAGCCGAGAGGCTGGAAGATCGGATCGTATCCGAAACCGGATTCTCCCCTTGGCTCCTCGATGATGTGACCTTCGACGACACCCTCAGCGAGTGCTTCCCGGCCGTCTGGCGCCACCACCGCAATGACCGCGCGAAAACGGGCGGTACGTCGTTCCAGCGGGACTCCACGTAGCTCGCTCAAGAGCCGTTGGATGTTGTCTCGATCAGTGGCTCCTTCGCCGGCATAGTGCGCTGAATGGACTCCTGGCCGACCGCCGAGCGCATCGACCTCCAGGCCGGAGTCGTCAGCCAGAGCGACAAGCCCGCTCGCGTGCGCGGCTGCCCGAGCCTTGATGAGCGCATTTTCAGCGAACGTGTCACCCGTCTCAGGCGGTAGCCGAATTCCGAGTTCTGCGGC
>DAOTWO010000015.1:0-15558 GCA_034435855.1 Thermomicrobium sp.
GTCGCAGCATGGCTGAAGCGCGAGCAAGAAACGACGCTCAAACGCTTTTACCGTGAAGGCAACATCGTCCGACTCCAGCCGGCCAATTCCGCGATGCAGCCCATCTATACGACTATCGACAACATTGAGATTCAAGGGAAACTCTTGCTCGTCATCCGACGGCTGGAGTAAAGAGGCATCCCCTGTCAGCCCCCGGACGAGACCTGCTCCAATGCTGGGTCGCAAGAGCGCGTACCAGCCTTCTCAAGTGTCTTTGCGTCGGATGTGAAAATCACCGCCGAGCAACAAGAGCGGCAGCCGTCACGGTGAGTCTTGAGTCTCCCGTCCGTTTCCGTTCTGTGTCGCCCCTCCTGGAGATTTACTGCAGAAATTCTTCGTCATCCGCTGCTCGTCCGCACAGTCAGCGTTAGACGCCACACTGTGGCAGAGGGATTCCCGCGAAGTCGTGCGAGCACAATACCCCACAGAGTTCGCTGATCAATCACCCAGCAGAGTACGCCCCTGCAGACGGCGACCAGCACAGCGAATACCGCCGGTATTGAGCTGTTGGTCATGAGCGATGTCATGAAGAGTTCGCATTGACCACCAAGAAGAGTCTCATTAGAATGCGGTAGGAGAGGAGTTTCACGGCAGGCGGGGAAGGGAGGAGGGGCATGGATCTTGGTCGTGCATTTTCTTATGTCTTTCAAGATGCCCAGTGGGTGAAAAAAGGGCTCATCGCCCTCGTGATGGTAATTATCCCGATTGTTGGCTGGCTGATCCTCTTTGGGTACATGCTCCGCATCATGCGACAGACTGCTCTTGGCGACGACGTACCGTTGCCGGAGTGGGATGACTTCGGCGGAGACTTTGTACGAGGCATAAAAGGCTTTGCCATACAGATCATTTGGTCCATTCCAGTGTTGATTCTCTCCCTTTGTGTAGGAGTCATCAGCGGCGTCTTGGGCGCCGTCGCTGAACGCGGAAGAGAGGCAGAGACAATCAATCTCATTCTGAGTTTGTGTGGAAACTGTCTTACTTCGATATTCTCCCTCGCAGTCATGTTCGTCACACCAATCTACCTCACACGCTTCGCAATGAGTGATCGCTTCAACGCAGCGTTTGAGCTATCTCAAATCATTACAGAAATTCGTTCAAGCCTCAGCAATCTTTTTATTGTCCTCATTGTGTCACTCGTGCTCGGCTTCTTGGCTCTCCTTGGCATCATCATGTGCTTTGTTGGAATTCTTGTGACATTCCTCTACGCTTGGTTTGTGCAAGCGCACCTCTACGGGCAGATCCGTCGCCGTCTGTCAGCTGATGGGGAAAGCATCGTTACACCGTCACCGCTGATGCCAACGGCATAATCCCTTCAGCACCGGTGATTCGGTCGTTTCAGCGCGTCATTTCATTGTCGGCTGAGCAAGCAATACACCTTTGGATCGAACCATACGCTCATCCAGCGGGATGAGATCGCCCGACACGATGCAGCGGGTCGCTCTGTAACCTGATTGTGAACACGTCACGCAGCGCCGAGGGAACACAAAATGGACATTGGGCGAGCCTTCACTGCACCTTTCCGGGATCGTGAATGGCCTGAAAAGGGAATCATTGCAGCTCTCCTGCTTCTTCTGCCGCTTCTTGGGTATCTCATCGTCTTTGGCTGGGTTCTTCGGTACGCAACGGCTGTTCTTTCTGGCAATGACACAGAACTTCCCCCATGGAACCGGTGGGGACAGGATTTCATGCTCGGCCTCAAAGCAACCCTCGTTGCCATCGTGTGGTTTGCCCCAGTCTACGCCATCCTCTTCTGTGGTGTCTTTGCGCTGCTTCCCGAGCTGCTCAACCAACGACGCCTTTCTCTCCCCTCATTAGGCATCTCGCTTGGCGCATTGCTTTGTCTCGTTCCTCTTCTCACTGCGATCGGTAGCATCGTTCTTCCTCTCCCTCTGACGCGTTTGGTCGTGAGCGGTCGCTTTGCCGATGCTCTTGCCCTTCGTTCGACTCTAAACGAACTTGGGAAAGCGATCCGTGATCTTCTGGTTGTCTGGGTTGTGAGTTTCGGGTACGCCCTTGGGATCGCGATCGCCGTGCAATTTGGCTCCCAGTTCGCAATTCTTCTGTGCTTCCCTGGCATCGCTGCCAGCATCCTCATCACAAGCGGCGCTCAGGTCCATTGGCTCCTCTTCACTGTTCACCTGTGGGCGCAAGTTCGATCGCGCCTTGGGCAGTCCAGTGCATCATTCACATCACAACCGCTCCCTGGTTGATGCACGGCCCTGCGCCGCTGAATCTCACCAGGGTTGCTACAAGTCGGCTCAAGAGTTATACTCCAGTCGGAGCGCGGGTGATTTCGAGGTGATGGGTAACGATGGAGTTCAAGGACTACTACAAGATCCTTGGTGTGCCGCGCGACGCGGATCAGGAGACGATCCGCAAGGCCTATTTGCGTCTCGCGCGCAAGTATCACCCTGACGTCAACAAGTCGCCAGAGGCTGAGGAAAAGTTCAAGGAGATCAACGAGGCTTACGAGGTTTTGCGGGATCCCGAAAAGCGAGCCAAGTACGATCGCTTCGGCGCTGATTGGGAGCGCTACCAGCAAGCCGCAGGCGCGCAGGGTGGAGCCACCGACTTTGCCGAGTGGTTCTTCGGCACCCGAGAGCGGGCACAGCAGCGTCGCCACCGACGCAGCAGTGATTTCTCGGACTTCTTCGACGTGCTTTTTGGGGATCTCGGGGATCTTTTCACCACCGGTACGGAGCGCGTCCGGATGCGCGCACGCCCGGAGCGCGGGCAGGACTACGAGCATCCAATCGAGGTGACGCTCCGTGAGGCTTACCACGGTGCAACTCGGCGGATCGATGTGAAGATCGACGAGCGCTGCACAGCCTGCCACGGTACCGGTCTGAACGGGCGTGGCATCTGCCGGGTCTGTGGCGGAAGCGGGTATGTCACACGCACCAAGACGCTCGAAGTGAAGATACCAGCGGGTGTACGGGAAGGCTCACGAATCCGCATCGCTGGGCAAGGTGGGCCAGGCATCAATGGCGGGCCGCCAGGCGACCTCTATCTCCGGGTGCATCTCGTTCCTGATCCACAGTTCACCCTTGACGGTGATAATCTCCGCACCGAGGTCGAGGTGCCACTCTACACCGCGATCCTCGGTGGCGAAGTGACGGTACCCACACTCGATCGTCCTGTCGTCCTGCGGATCCCGCCTGGTACCCAGAATGGACAGGTTTTCCGGCTGCGCGGAAAGGGGATGCCTTCTCTTCGGACCGCCGAGCGTGGCGACTTGCTTGTCAAGGTCAAGGTTGTGCTTCCAACCGATCTGACCGAGGAGGAGCGTCGCCTCTTCGAGCGGCTGCGCGACCTCCGGGAAGCGCGCATCCGCGCCTGAATACGCCCGTAGTGCTATAGTTCACAGGGCAGCTTGCCCACTTGTCAGGACCAGAACAAGGAGTCGGATCGATGCCAGTGACCATCGTGCTGGGTGGCCAGTGGGGTGACGAGGGTAAGGGGAAAATCACCGATGCCCTGGCCGCCACCGCTGATATCGTCATCCGCCCGAACGGTTCAACGAATGCCGGGCACACAGTCGTAACCGACGAGGGCATCTACAAGCTTCACGTGATCCCATCCGGAATCCTTTATCCACATTGTACCTGCATCATCGGTGCGGGCGTCGCTGTTTCTCCTCCCGACCTCCTTCGCGAGATTGCCGCGCTGCGCGAGCGCCATGCACGACTCGGCCAGCTCTACTTGAGCGACCGAGCACACGTTATCATGCCGTACCATCCACTTCTGGACCTGTACGAGGAGCAGCGTCGCGGCGCAGCTGGTATTGGGACAACGCTCCGCGGCAACGGTCCAGCCTTCACCGATAAGGTGGCACGACGTGGCATCCGTGTCGCCGATCTGCTACCGGGATCCGAGGCACTCTTACGGCAAAAGCTCGAGATTTTGCTTCCTGAGAAGAATACGCTCTTCGTGCACCTCTATCATCAGCAGCCACTGGATCTTGATGAACTCCTGAAGGAAGCACGCACCTGGGGTGAAGCACTCGCTCCGTTCGTTATTGCCGCTGAAGTCTTCGTACAAGACGCGCTTGCTGCGGGCAAGCACGTCATTGTTGAAGCTGCGCAAGGCACCATGCTCGACCTCGATTACGGAACGTACCCATACGTCACATCCAGCTCCCCGACGGCTGCGGGTGCTTGCCAAGGAGCTGGCATCGCCCCCACACAAGTCGAGCGAGTGGTCGGTGTCTTCAAGGCGTACACCACACGCGTCGGTGCTGGTCCGTTCCCTACAGAGCTGACCGACGAGACTGGCCAGCTGCTGCGTGAGCGAGGACGTGAGTACGGCACAACCACTGGTCGACCACGCCGTGTTGGTTGGTTCGATGCGGTCGCGGCACGGTACACGGCGCGCTTGAACGGGATGACCGAAGCCGCACTGACGAAGCTGGACATGCTCGATCCACTACCCGAAATTCGTGTCTGCGTTGGATACCGCCTCGGCGATCGCGAACTCACTGCCCCACCCGCCCAACTTGACCAATACATGGCCGTAGAGCCGGTCTACGAGATCCTGCCCGGATGGCAGACAGACACGAGTCAGGCTGCATCGTTCGCCGATCTGCCACCTGCCGCCCAGCGGTACGTCGAAAGGATTGAAGAACTCATCGGGGTTCCGATCACGATGATCGGCATCGGCCCGGCGCGACGCCAGATCGTCTGGCGCCATGCCAGTGCACTCGCCTGAAGCTGGTCGAGGAGTGGATGATGCTCGAGGCATGGCAGATCCAAGAAATCATTCCGCACCGTTACCCCTTCCTCCTTGTCGATCGGATCATTGAAGTGGAATGGGGCCAACGGGCTGTTGGCATTAAAAATGTCACGGTGAACGAACCGTTTTTCGTCGGTCACTTTCCCGGTAACCCAGTGATGCCGGGAGTACTGATCGTCGAAGCCCTGGCCCAGGTCGGAGCTGTTGCGCTCCTTGGTCATGAAGACTTCCGCGGAAAGATGGCGTTCTTCGCTGGTATCGACCGCGTCCGTTTCAAGCGCCCCGTGCGCCCCGGCGACACACTCCGCCTCGAAGTCCAAATCGGGAAGCTGCGCCGGAACATCGGAACGGGGACCGGTCGCGCGACGGTCGACGGCGAACTCGCCGCCGAAGGTGAAATCCTGTTCGCGATTCTCGATCCTGACGCTGCTCGGACAGCGCGCTGAAGAATGCGACGCATCCTCGTCGTCAAACCGTGTTGCCTGGGTGACGCTCTCATGGCGACACCAGTTCTGCGTGCCTTGCGTACGGCTTTCCCCGACGCAGCGATTGATGTCGTTGTAACCCGTTGGGCAGCACCCGCCTTTGACGGTCATCCAGCCATCCGTCGTCTCATCCCGTATCCAGAGCAGGCCACGTTGCCGCAAATTGCCCGGCTCGCCCACCAACTCGCGCGTGAGCGCTATGACTGGGGCCTCGGCCTCGATCGCTCTCCGCGTGTTGCGCTCCTTCTCTATCTGAGCCGCATTCCAAAGCGCGCTGGTGTCAATGTAGCTGGACGCGGAATTCTCTACACCCATCGCGTGCACCCACGGCCGAGCCAGCACGAGACGGAACTCTACCTGGCGGTCGCCGCGATGCTTGGCGTTTCCCCACAGGGACTCGAACCGGAGTATGCCGTTCCGCCGGACGTACGCGCGAGTGTCGCAGAGCGACTTGGCTCCGTCACTCGTCCACTCGTCGTCATCCATCCAGGAGGAGCCGTGAACCCGGGCAGCACACTCCTGGCGAAGCGCTGGCCGCCAGAGCGGTTTGCTGCACTGGCAGATCGGTTGCATGCTGAGTTTGGTGCCACCATTCTGCTCGTCGGCAGTTCGAGTGATGTCGAGGCAGTAAGTGGGGTACTCCATGCAGCCAGGAGTCCTCTCCTCGATTGGTCGAACCGATTAACATGGACAGAACTCGCCGCGCTCCTCTCCCTGGCAGATCTTTTCGTCGGGAACGACAGTGGAATCGGTCACCTCGCTGCTGCTGTTGGGACCGCGACGGTGTCGATATTCGGGCCGACGAGTCCCCTACTCTACCGGCCGCTTGGGCCCCGCAGCCTCGTCTGTGCCCCACCGGCAAGTTGGACGCTACACGAGGCACGAGACTTACGCCGCCCCTTTTCCATTCCAGACACACTGGATATTCGGAACGTGACGGTGAACGAGGTCGCGCAAGCCTGTGCCGCACTTCTTGGCCCAGCGGGAGCATCAGATGTTCCGTGACCGAGCACGTACTGCCGTTCGATGGGTTGGGCAGGCAATTCCGGTGCCGATTTGCACACCCAGTGTACGGCGCGAAGTGATACTGGTTCGGCCAGATCACCTTGGAGATGCAATCCTGACCCTGCCTGCCCTGCAGCTGGTACGCCAGGTCGCACCGGGACTCACGACAACGGTGCTTGCTGGCCCCTGGACTGCAGAGCTGTTCACAATCACGCGTGCGGTCGACCGCGTTGTGCCAGTGGTGTTTCCCGGTTTTACGAGGCGACCATCGACCGACTATACCCAGCCCTACCGAGTACTTGTCCATGAGGCTGCTCGGCTCCGTCGACATGCTCCACTTGCGATGGTCATCCTCCGTGACGACCACTGGTGGGGAGCGTGGCTCGGCTACCTTGCAGGGATTCCGATTCGTGTTGGAGCCGATCATCCTGCTCTGCGCTCATTTCTTACCCATCCGGTGCCCCTAAGGAGCGAGCACGTTGCTGCACGCAACATCGAGCTCGTCCGCGCGCTTTTACGCCTCCTGGGGTATGATCTCCCGGAGTCCCTACCCAACCCGGATGATCATCCAGTCGTTTGGCCTGTCGATCGAGCCGCAGAGAGCCGTGTGTGGGCACGTCTCGTCGCTCAGGGTATCCACGCCCCCTTCGCCGTCGTTCATCCAGGATCCGGTGCCGCTGCCAAATGCTGGCCTGAGCAGCGTTGGGCCGCCCTCATTGATGCGCTGTCCGAGCTCGGTTTGGCAGTTCTCCTCACCGGCTCTCGGAGTGAACAACAGCTGTTAGAAGTCATCGCGAAGACAGCACGCGCCGCCCCGGTGGTCCTGGCTGGTGATCTCTCGCTTGGAGAACTGGCCGAACTCCTACGCGCTGCTTCTCTAGTCGTTGGGACGGACACAGGACCACTGCACCTGGCTGTCGCCGTCGGAGCACCGACCGTTCACCTCTTCGGCCCAACACGGCCCGAGCGATTTGGCCCATGGGGGCCTGCCACTCGCCACCGTGTGGTCCGCTCGCCGCTCGAGTGCCCGCGTTGCGGAGACATTGGCCCGATTCGTCCTTGTGGTGTCGGTTGTATGATGGCATTGAGTGTCGAGCGTGTCGTGGCCGTGGTGCAAGATTGCCTCTCGAAAGGCCTTTCTGGATGACAGAGCCGATTATTGGCATTGACGCCAGCCGCGTGCGGGCGGAGGGCATAACGGGAACTGAGCGCTACGCTCGCCGCGTGATTGAGCATCTCCTTCAACGACCGGGTCCGTATCGCTTTCGGCTCTATTGGAACACTCGGAGTGAGCTTCCGTTCCCCATCGACCGCGCCGAAATCAGCGTCATTCCCTTCCCACGCCTCTGGACGCATGTTCGTCTTGCCTTCGAGCTCGCGCGTCACCCAGTGGCGCTTTTGTTCGTCCCGGCACATGTTCTCCCGCTCTGGTGTCCGGTTCCAGCGGTCGTAACCGTGCATGATCTCGGCTACCGCTACGAACCCCAAGCACATCCCCTCCGACAACGGCTCTATCTCGAACTGGGAACCTGGTGGAGCGTCCGTCGGGCCCGTCGGGTCATCGCGATCTCACAAGCAACCGCGAACGACCTCATTCGGTTCTACCGCGTGGCACCAGAGCGCATCGCCGTGATTCCGCACGGTGTTGACGCGCAGTTCTTCCCTCGTTCACCGCAAGAATGTGCGGCTGTTCGTCACCGCTATGGATTGCAGCGCCCCTACCTCCTGCACGTCGGGACCCTCCAGCCACGGAAAAACCTTGTGCGGCTCGTGCAGGCTTTCGAACTCCTTGCCCGGCACGATTCCGAACTCGAGCTCGTTCTTGTCGGCAAGCGTGGCTGGCTCGCGGAGCCAATAGAGCGGGCAATCGCCGAAAGCCTGTTTCGCGAGCGGATCCGCTGGCTTGGGCACGTAGACGATCGTGATTTGCCAGCGTTGTACAGCGCCGCTGAGGTTTTCGTCTTCCCTTCACTCTACGAGGGATTCGGTTTACCAGTGCTCGAAGCCATGGCTTGTGGCACCCCGGTCGTCGCCAGCCAGCGGGGTGCGCTCAATGAGATCGCCGGACCCGCGCTCGTGTGCGATCCGCTGGATCCCGCGAATATCGCCGAAGCTATCTCTGCGGCGCGCCAACCCGACCTGCGAATCTCACTGAGCGTGGCTGGTCGCACGCACGCCGCCCAGTTCAGTTGGGAACGCACGGCGGAAGAGACGCTTGCCGTCCTTACCGCCGCTCTCGGAGCGCCTCATGCCAGCACGATTTCGACGCATTCTTGTCGTGAAGATCGCTGATTTGGGCGACGCCGTCCTGACCCTTCCAGCACTGCGTGTCTTGCGCAGTGCCTACCCGGACATAACCATTGATGTCTTGACTTCGCGAGTGGGGGCTGAACTCTACGGTCTTTGCCCGGTCATCAATCATATTTACGTTCTGGAAAAGTCGCGGTTGCGTCGTGGGGGGTTACTCCATCTCCTCGAACTTGCCGTCACGCTTCGGCGCCGGCAGTACGATGCTGTCATCCTGCTGCACCACCTGACAACATGGCCAGGACGCCTGCTCTACCGGATACTCCTTGCTGCCACCGGCAGCCCCGTTCGCGCGGGGATTGACAACGGCACCGGTCACTTTCTGACCCATCGCGTCGTCGATCGGGGATTTGGGGCAGTACCTGAATGGCAGTACGCACTGGAGATTGCACAGGCTTTGGGAGCCTTAGAAGCACCCGAGCCACCGTACTTGCAGATTCCTGAGGAGGCACGATCGCAGGCGCAGCGGCTGCTTGAACCTGTCCCTCGCCCATTTGTCGTAATCCATCCGGGAGTCGGGCCCTTCGCACCTGCTCGCCGATGGCCAGCCGAGCGGTTCGCTGCTGTGGCACGCAAACTCGCTCGCCGCCAGTTGGGTATCGTGGTGACCGGCACTGCTAACGAAAAAACCGACGCAGCTCCCCTCCTCAACATCGAGGGCGTCCATGACCTGATCGGGCGCACAGAGATTGCGACGCTGGCAGCAGTTCTGGAGCAGGCGAGCCTTGTACTTGGAAGTGACTGTGGCGTGGTTCACCTTGCTGCGGCTCTTGGTCGCCCCACCCTGGCGCTTTTCGGGCCGACCAATGTGGAGGCTTGGCGACCATTGGGATCGTCGATCGCAAACCCGCTTGAAACTCTCCATGTCACCGGTCCCGTACTTGCGCTGACCGTGCGACTGCCTTGCTCGCCCTGTTGTTATGTTGGCTATCGGGTAGGGCGCCCGGAAGGCTGTAGCCTTCGGACATGCCTTACCCTGCTTACGCCTGAGCTGGTCACGGAGACGGCTCTGAAACTGCTCGCCCACTGCTGAACTCGGTGCAGCTTGGCTGGAGTCGCCAAGGATGGCAAGAGTCGCATTACGTACCGGCACTCCCAGCCTACGGCTTCTTGCGGAGGTTTTTCTAATGACACCCGTCACGACAGGGGAGATCGGAGAGAGTCGGGCACGTTTTGGCGCGCGGGCGAAGTTTGCCCCCTCGACCGATCGCGGTGCGATCACCATACTGCTCCCCTGTTGCTTACGTTATGCCGTTGACGGTCTCTCTTGGTACCTCTACAATCGCCGCAGGAGCTGGTGGCTCCGTCTTCTCTGTTGGTACCGGCTTCTTGAGGAGAGGAACGTACGCTGCCGTGGGAGATCGAAAGATTCGCGTCGCCATTATCGGTGTTGGAAACTGTGCTTCAGCGCTCGTTCAAGGTGTGCATTATTACCGCAATGCTGATCCCAACCAGTTTGTTCCTGGGCTGATGCATGTCGATCTGGGTGGCTATCACGTCGGCGACATTGAGTTCACCGCCGGGTTCGACATTGACATCAACAAAGTCGGGAAGGATCTCTCGGAAGCGATCTTCGCACCGCCCAACAACACGTACAAGTTCACTGATGTTCCCTATCTTGGCGCACCGGTCTATCGTGGCATGACACATGACGGTCTTGGGAAATACCTTTCGCAGGTGATTACCAAAGCTCCCGGACCAACAGCAGACATCGTCGGTATTTTGAAGGAGACAAAGACCGACGTTGTCGTAAATTTCCTGCCGGTTGGCAGCGAGATGGCAACCAAATGGTATGTTGAACAGGTACTGGATGCTGGGTGCGCATTCGTGAACTGCATCCCGGTGTTCATCGCCCGGGAGGAGTATTGGCAGCGCCGCTTCCGCGAGCGTGGATTGCCGGTTATCGGAGACGACATCAAGAGCCAGGTCGGCGCAACGATTGTGCACCGCGTTCTCGCTCGGCTCTTCGCGGATCGCGGTGTGCGCATCGACCGGATGTACCAGATCAATTTCGGGGGCAATACTGACTTCTTAAACATGCTTGAGCGCGAACGACTTGAATCAAAGAAAATCTCGAAGACGAATGCTGTTACAAGTATCCTCGACTATCCGTTGCCGGAAGAAAACGTTCATGTCGGTCCGAGCGACTACATTCCATGGTTGAAGGACCGCAAGTGGTGTCACATCCGTATCGAAGGAACAACATTCGGTGATGTGCCGATCAATCTTGAGTTGAAACTCGAGGTCTGGGACTCCCCAAACTCGGCCGGTGTCGTGATCGATGCGATCCGTTGTGCCAAGCTTGCGCTCGACGCCGGGATCAGTGGAGCACTAATCGGTCCCAGCGCGTACTTCATGAAGTCTCCACCCGTCCAATATCGGGACGAGGAAGCGCGGGAGATGGTCGAAGCCTTCATCCGGGAGACGGTAGCACAGCGCGAGCGACTCGCAGCGAGCGAAAGCACCTGAAACGATGGGTGTCTGTGAGGGTGACAAGAGGGGCGGGCGCGTCATGCGCCGGCCCCTCTTGAACCTCCCGAATCGGCTATCAGGCACGCCGAACCCCGATGTGCTCCGGGCTCTCCACCTCAACCTCTCTTACGTACTCCATGAACCTTCGACAAGTCCTCTGGTCGACCGGTTCGCCCGATCTCTCCTGGCCCAGCACCGTCGTGCAAAGCACGCAACCGGGCGCATGCTCCGTTGGCGTGACGAGGAGTTCATCCCACGGATCGTCTTTCGCGATGAAGCGGCCGTCTGGGCATTCCAACGTGACTGCGCTTCCACTGTCTTGACTATCGATATGGGGGCAACCGAGCTCCTCGCGCGAACATTGCGTCTTGTGACGCCATCAACCCGGCCACCACTTGCGGTTTGGCATGTCGACCATCCCGGCGAAGAGAAGATCCCTACAGCCGTCCCGCTCTTTCGCGGCACGGCGCTCCTCTTCCTCCCCGCTGGCGCCCGCTTCCCGCATTGGTTCGCTATACTGATCTTCCGTCCTGGCTGGCGGTCCGTGTTGCTGGATCTGATCCAACTCGCTGGTAATCACCCTGTCACGGCGCTCGCCGAAGCGATCGAGCACGCACTCCGCGACTACACAAATCAATGGTGGGGCTGGCGTGCATGGTGGGACCAGCCAGCCGAGGAAGTATTACCCGAATTCCGGGAGGGTCGATGAGCCTTCTCTGGGCACTCCGTATTGGAGCACTCCTTACGCCGCTGGTTCCAGCACGCGTTGGTTACTGGCTTTGTCGGATCATCGGTGTCGCTGTCTTCCTTGGCCACCGCCGGGCTCGTCGCCATGTCCTTGACAACCTGCGGCACGTTTGTCCGCAGTGCTCCCGCCGTTGGCGTCTTTGGCACGCGGCTCGGGTCTTCATCACTGCCGTCATGAACTACTACGACCTGGTACGCATCCGGTCGGTCGATCGCCATCGCTTGCGTGAACTCATCGAAGTTCGCGGGTGGACCCACGTCGAAGAAGCCTTATCTCGCGGCCGCGGTGTGATTGTCATCTCGGCACACCTAGGAAATTTCAACGTTGTTGCACAGTACCCGGCAGAACTGGGATTAGAAACGGCAATCGTCGTCGAACGGGTGCAGCCACCACAGCTTTTTGCCTATCTCTGTCGCTTGCGTAGTGCAACTGGGGTTCGCGTCTTACCATCGGGCCCAGAAGCTGTTCCTGCAATTCTCCGCTTGCTGCGCCGCAACGGTGTTCTGCTGGTTGCTGGCGACCGCGATGTTACTGGTCACAGCCGCCTTGTCCGCTTCTTCGATGCTCCGGCACCGCTACCGATCGGCCCGGTGGCACTGGCTCAGCGCACGGGTGCAACGCTCCTTCCTGCGTTTACCATCCGCCTAACACCTCGTCGCTCGCTTGTTGTTGTCGATCCGCCCTTGCAGCTCGTGCACACCGGTGATCCTGAGCGGGACCTTGTTGAAAACCTGCAGCAGGTCGCACGTTGCTTAGAACGAATGATCCGCACCGATCCCGGACAATGGGCCGTGCTACAGCCTGTTTGGGCAGTTGAGAAGTGCCGAACTCCCCTCGCCGAGGCCCTGGGTACGGTACCAGCACCTGATCACCTGGTGTCTCCTCCTGTCGGGACAGACGGATCGACGCCGACAGCCCCGTCCCGTTCGGATCCTCCCAACACCCCACCTAATCGGCCTTTTCCATCAGAATAAGGGGGACCTTGCCCCCACACCCCTCATCGTCAAGCGAACATTCGCTCCAATCATCGGCGAAACCCAGCGATCTGGTAGGATTGGAGGGGAAAGCCAAGGGACGACGGAGCCATGAGCGAAAGTCAGATCGGGCGCGTGCAAATCGTCAGTATTGAAGAGGAGATGAAGCGCTCGTATCTCGATTACGCGATGAGCGTTATCGTGCAACGAGCGCTTCCTGATGTGCGGGATGGTCTGAAACCCGTCCAGCGTCGCATTCTGTACGGCATGCACGAGATGGGCCTACGCCCGAATGCCAAGTACCGCAAGAGCGCCGGTATCGTTGGCGAGGTACTCAAGTCATACCACCCGCACGGTGACAGCGCTGTCTACGACGCGCTGGTGCGTATGGTCCAACCCTTCACCATGCGCTACCCGCTCATCGATGGGCAAGGTAACTTCGGCTCCATCGACGGTGATGGCGCAGCCGCAATGCGTTACACCGAGGCCCGTTTGGCCCCCATCGCAGAGGAACTGCTCGCCGATATCGAGAAGCAAACTGTCGACTTCGTTCCGAACTATGACGACAGCACGCGCGAACCGGCTGTGCTCCCTGCCCGGCTCCCGAATCTCTTAATCAATGGTGCCAGCGGCATTGCAGTCGGGATGGCGACAAACATCCCACCACACAATCTCGGCGAGGTGGTCGATGCCCTCGTCTACCTGATTGATCATCCAGACGCCACGGTCGAGGAGCTTGTTGAGCGCCTTCCCGGCCCAGATTTCCCGACGGGCGGCATCATCCTCGGCCGCGAGGGCATTCTGGCAGCTTATGCGACTGGCCGCGGACGCATCGTCGTCCGCGCGCGAGCGCACATCGAAGAAAGCGGGCGCGGTCGCACAAGCATCATCGTCACCGAGCTGCCATACCAGGTCAATAAGGCTGCGTTGATCGAAAAGATTGCCGAGCTCGTCAAGGCAGGGCGACTGGAAGGCATTCATGATCTTCGGGACGAGTCTGATCGCGACGGCATGCGCATCGTCATTGAACTGAAGCGTGATGCGCAGCCGCGGGCCGTCTTGAACAATCTCTTCAAACATACGCAGCTCCAGACGACCTTTGGCGTCAACATGCTGGCGCTGGTGGACGGGACCCTACCGCGGGTGCTGACCCTCAAGCGCATGTTGCAGCTCTATCTCGAGCATCGCCAACAAGTGGTCCGCCGCCGCACAGAATTCGAACTGCGCCAAGCCGAGCGCCGTGCACATGTCCTGGAAGGGCTCAAAATTGCGTTGGATCACCTCGACGAAGTGATCGCGACAATCCGGAGCGCTCGCTCAGCCGATGATGCACGGCAGCAGTTGATGAATCGATTCGGCCTGACCGAGATCCAGGCGAACGCCATTCTCGATATGCAGTTGCGGCGGCTGGCAGCGCTAGAACGCCAGAAGATTGAGGAGGAGTATCAGGAACTCCTCACCCGAATTGCTGAATTGCGGGCCCTCCTCGCCGATCCAGCGAAGATTCTCGCTGTGATTCGGCGCGAACTCCTAGAACTGAAGGAACAGTACGGAGATCGCCGCCGTACACAGATTCAAGACGTCAGTGGCGAGCTGAGTGACGAAGACCTTGTGCCTAAAGTTGATGTCCTCGTCACGCTCACCGCTCGTGGCTACATCAAGCGGAGCACCAACGGCCACTACCGCGTACAGCACCGTGGCGGACGCGGTGTGAACGGCATGACGGTGCGGGACGAGGACTACATCCAGCACGTGGTGCTGGCGAGCACGCACGATTCGTTGCTCTTCTTCACCAATCGCGGTCGAGTCTTCCAACTTCCGGCTTACGAGATTCCTGACGCGGGGCGAACTGCTCGGGGTCTTCCCATCGTCAATTTCCTGAACCTTCAGTCCGGTGAAGAGGTAACGACTCTTTTACCAGTACGAGATTTTGGCGCAGCGACGTTCCTCTTCTTCTGCACCCGTCAGGGACGGGTCAAACGGGTCAGGCTCGACGAGTTTTCCAACGTCCGCGCGAGTGGGCTCATCGCGATGACGCTGGATGCAGGTGACGAGCTCGTTTGGGTACGACCCACAAGTGGATCCAATGAAGTGATCCTCGTGACAGCACACGGGCAAGCAATCCGTTTCCCTGAAGACGAGGTCCGCCCCGTTGGTCGGCAAGCTGGGGGAGTAATCGGCATTCGCCTCGATGACAACGACTACGTTGTTGCGGCGGAGGTGGTCTCTCCGAACGCAGATCTCCTCATTGTCTCCCGCCACGGTTACGGGAAGCGAACGGCGTTAGAGGAATTTCGTGTCCAGGGCCGTGGCGGAAGTGGAGTCATCGCGATGAAGGTGACCGCTCGCACTGGACACGTGGCAGCAGCGACCGTCGCACGCGAGGATGATACTGCAGTACTAGTCAGCCGTCGGGGCCGGCTCATTGTGATACCAGTCCGCCAGATTCCGCGTTTGGGACGGAGCACACAAGGCGTCGCTCTGATGCGCCTCCAGGACAACGACGAAATCGCTTCCATCGCGGTCGGCCTGACCAGTGAAGCACTATCACCGACGCGGTCGGGCAAGGAAGGCAGTGAACCGGATGGCCTGGAGGACTCGTAGGCACCATTGCCGAGCGGTAACAGAGAAAAGCAAGCTGGCAACGCCAACCTCGAGCATCCAGAGGACAGAAGCGAACAGCGGACGGTTCCAGAGGCTGGTAGCGCCTTTATTGAAGAGAATGATCGCGCCATAGGCGAGCGTTCCCGCGGCAATCACCCAGCGGGCCGCTGCCGCGGGCGCAAGACGCGCAACA